>NZ_JALGQI010000020.1:0-108590 GCF_022810385.1 Rhodococcus sp. ARC_M12
CAGAGTTACGGCGGCCATAGCGGAGGGGAAACGCCCGGTCCCATTCCGAACCCGGAAGCTAAGCCCTCCAGCGCCGATGGTACTGCACTCGACAGGGTGTGGGAGAGTAGGACACCGCCGAACACAAACAACGGAATGCCCCCGACCTCACGGTCGGGGGCATTCCGCATTTCGAAACCACCCGCACATTCCCGGACAACATTCGAGGACCGGCATCGGAACCGGTTGCCTGCCCACGAAGCGACTGCGCGCTCAGTACGCGGAGACAGACGCGCGCGCATTCGCCATCCGCGTGCACAATCGCACCCCAACCACCGGCCATTACCCGCGCACCTGACAAATGCGCGCGCATTCGCGGACACCGGGGTCGTCGACCCGGACACCGCCGTCACCCCCCGAGCTGCCCGACATCCCGCGACGGTCACCCGACAAACGCGCGCGCATTCGCCATCCGCGTGCACAATCGCACCCCAACCACCGGCCATTTCGCGCGCACCTGACAGACGCGCGCGCATTCGCGGACGGCCAGAACCCCGGTGCCGGCGCGCGAGCGGGCTGCGGGGTATGGACGCGACCGCTTTGGCGGGTTCGGAGTCTCGACCTCGCCTCAGGTGACGATAGATCCGAGGATTGTCGAGCAGAGCACGGTGGCGTCGTTTCGGCTCCGCGTAATCCGGATCTCAGGTACTTGCGAAATGACATGTCTGTCAGGCGAATTCGAGGGCCGAAACTCATGCGTCGTGCGTACTGATTTTAATCGGTGGAGTTCGTCGCCACGGCCGTGCATGATCGTTGCACAGGGACATCGCAGAGACCGTGGAGGTGGACAATGGCAACAACAGCGAATGACGCAGGCCGTCGAGTTGTTCATATCCGGTCTGCGAGTTTTATCGATGATGCTCTCTGAGTAGAGCTTCGGGGCTGTCGGTCCATTCGGACCCAGCCGATGTTGCACTCGATCCAATACTCTGCCGCGCAGCAATGCTCTGCGTTCGGCGTCCACTCTTGTTGTAGGAGAACAGATGTACCACTACGAACAAATCCTGAACGAACATCGACAACGCGTCGCGCGTGGTGCGCAGAACTACGAACGGCGTCGCGTCGCGGCGGAACGGGCCGCCGAAACAACTGTCGCAGAATCGGATTCACGTGAAAATGAGGCCATGCAGGGACCGACGTGGAACGACTGCGAATCGGAATCGGAGATCGGCATCGAGGCGATGTCGTTTCGAGGCTGACTCTCAGGGCTCGACCAGATGCGAGTAGCGATCGCCCGCAGCCGCGATGAAGTCGCGAACGAACCAGCACGTAGGGACAACTCGGAGTCCCTGCGTGCTGGTGTCGTCGAGTGCATATTCGGTGAGGGCAGCGGCAAGCCCTCGACCGCGAAACTGCGGAAGCGTCACGGTGTGATGAAACGTTCTGGAGCCGTCCGATTCGAGGTATTCCGAGTAGCCCGCCAACTCGGCATCGACATAGATCTCGAACCGATGGTCGGCATTGTCGTGGGTGATCTCGACCGTCATGGTGGTACCTCCTGCCCGAGTTCTGTGTCACCACGGTAACCGGCGCTCGTCCGGTGGGGTGTTCTGCGGTTACTCGAGCATGCATCGACGCAGTAGGGTGAGGGAAACCGAGTCGTGCGAGCGCCACCCGTCGCAACACCGCTCTTCATAAGTACGGGGCGCTCTCGAGGCTGAAGGTGGCAATCCGTGGAAGACACATCCGACCGGGGAATCAAGGCATTCATACGAACCGTCGCTCAGCGCGGTGGACGTGCGGAGCGGCTCACGACGTCGCGTCGCAATCCAGTGCAGGTCTGGTCGATGGACGGCACGTCGTCGTGCATAGTTCGGGTGCGATCCAAGGTCACAGGTGATTGGAAGGCCCGCAGGCAGGACGAATCGCTCGAGAGTGACGACACCGGATCCTCGTACTGGGTGTTCGTCGATCTCGCGAACGACGAGCCGCGCTTCTACATGGTCTCGTCCGAGGAGATGGCCACCGACATTCGCGGAGAAGTCGACCTGTGGGTCCAGGATTCGCCACTCCGTACCAGGACCGGACATCACGCAATTGCGGTGGACCGAGTACTGCACGGCAGCGAGCGTTGGGACCTGCTGGGTCTGAGCTCGACGTTGGACACATCGATCGATCTCGGTCCAGAACAGACGTGGGTTCGCACTCCACGGGTGAAAGTAGCTCGTAAGTCGGCGAAGGCGGCCGTGGAGGAAGAAGTGATCGACAACCGAGTACGGGTGGTCGCCGATTGCGAGGGCTATCGGCTGAGCGGTCGCTACGACCCCGAGACGCAGCGACTCGAGATCACCGCAGGCCCGATGGAGGGCAGACGGTTCGACAATCCTTCGGTCGCTGCCAGCGCGGTTGCCACGCACATCAGCGGGGACGTCGAAGAGCGCGACGGTTGGCAGTTCTGGCAGCTGGACACTCCGGATCGCGCGCCGCTGGGATCGTTTCAGTAGAGAACTACAGCTCGCGACTGGTTTGCTGTGACTCCTCACCAAATCGGCATTTACCGTGAAAACGGGACAAAGGTCGGATTAAGCTAGCTCTGGTAGGACGAGCTCCCTCTTTTAGCCCCTGGGTCGAATCGATGTTCGAGAGTTCGTCCGTGCATCGAAATTCGGGAATCAGCGAGCTCAGCGGTCGACAGTGCGAGGGGTGCTGTCGACCGTGGGGAGAGGTATTCACCATGGACCATTCCTACCGGTCGGGCACAGCCCACGCGTCCCGGTTCCTGTTCCTCATCGCGCAGTTCGTCGACAGAAGAATCCCCGCCGAATTCTTCTCTGCGCAGTTTCGCGAGCTACAAAACACCCAGTCCACGTACCTCGATGCCGACGTTTCGTCGGTGATCGGGATGTTGTCGGTCGACGTCGGTGCGTACCTGGGCGATGTCGAGATACGAGGGGTCGACTACATCGACTCCGAACAACTCTGGCTGGCTGCTGGTCAGGCGTTCCGTGACCTGATGACCGTCCAGTCCGAGCACTTCGAGCGCGAGGCCGGGTGAGGACCACGCCCATCATCGCCCGTCATGAGCGAAATCGATCACGGTGCCGCAGAAGATCTTCGAGCCGAAATCGACGATGAGTGCCGCGCATTTCGATCGGCAGATCGCCTGCGTCGGCCAACCGTCTGACATAGGTGTCGGAAACACCGAGCACCTCGGCAGCGTGCGAGGTGGTCAGTAACTCGTCCACCGTTCCGATCGCAACAGCTCGGGCCGTCGCCAGCTGGGTGAGGAGCTCGAGTACTGCGGTGCGTGCTGCGTCGTCGAGCGGTACCTCCGAACCTCCGATTCTGATGTCGACGTCTGCTCCGGTCCGCTCGTGAACGAGCGCCGCGAGCGAGGTGGCCGATCGCGACTCGAGAGCAGGCATGACGAATCGGAAGTCCATTCGTCCAGGATAGGACTGGCGACGGCGTCGGTACGCATAGGCTCGAAGCACCCAGTATGTGAGGAGTGCTCCAGTGCCGCAGTTGTTGCATCTCGATTCGTCCGCTGATTCGGCTCGTTCGGTCAGCCGTCGGGTGACCGCTCGCTTCTCCGACGCCTGGCATGCCGGCGGTTCCGACCATTCGGTGATTCACCGGGACCTGCACTCGAGTCCGCTGCCGCACCTACCCACGTCTGCGCTGCATTGGGCACCTCATCTGCGAACCGCCGACGAAACCGTTGAGCCATCCGCCGAGGCCCTGCAGATCGAGCTGATCGAAGAACTGATCTCGGCAGACGTGGTGCTGATCGGCGCGCCGATGTACAACTGGTCGATCCCGTCGACCCTGAAGGCATGGATCGACTACGTACACGTTCCGGGCATCACCGTGCCGTTCGACGGTGACACGGCACCTCTCGTCGGCAAGCCCGCCGTCGTGGTGACCAGTCGGGGAAACGACTACACGCCCGGTACCGACAACGCGTCCACCGACCACACCACCGCGCAATTGCGCCAGGTGCTCGGAGTGGCGCTGGGGATGGACGTCCACTTCGTGCCGGTCGATCTGACGCTCGCCGAGCGAGTGCCGGCGCTCGCACCGCAGATTCCGAGGGCGCGAGCGAATGTCGAGGCGGCGTTCTCCGCCGTCGACGATCTCGCGCTGCGGTTGGGTGGAGCAACGCCCAGGTGATGGCCGAGTAGTCGGCGAGGTGCTTCCGAACGGCCCAGGCAACGACCCCACGCGCACCGCCGATCACCGCGGCCCCTGATAGGGGAACAACGCCGAAGTCCCCGCGTCGACTGCATTCGCGCGGTACCGGTCAGAGCGTCGATGCGCTGAGGAGAACGTCCATCAGCTGCTTCTCGACTGCCGCGAAGTGCGGCGTCGTGACGATCTCGAGCCCGCGTGGGCGGGGCAGCGTCACCTCGATCTGCCGTCGAACATGGGCAGGCCTGGGGGAGAGGACGATCACGCGATCGGACAGATAGACCGCTTCGCGGATGTCGTGCGTGATCATCAGCACCGTCCACCGGAATTCCGACCAGACCTGCTGCAACCAGGCCTGCATGTCGCTCCGAGTCAACGAGTCCAGAGCCCCGAAAGGCTCGTCGAGCAGCAGTACCGATCGTCCCTGGACCACCGTGCGCAGCAGCGCCGCTCGCTGACGCATACCGCCGGACAGTTCGGACGGCCTGGCCGACTCGAACCCGTCCAGGCCGAACACCGGGAACAATTCACGTGCCCGCGCACGCGCCTCCTTCTTGGCAACGCCTTGCACTTCGAGACCCAAGGTCGTGTTGTCGAGCACCGAACGCCACGGAAACAACAGATCCTTCTGCGGCATATAGGCGCACGGCGGTACTCGAACAGTGCCGGAGTCGGGCCTGTCGAGCCCGGCCAGCATGTTGAACACAGTGCTCTTGCCCGAACCGCTCGGGCCGATGATCGACACGAACTCCCCGGGCCGCACACCGAAAGACACACCGTCGAGTACGGGGTTCTCGCCGAACGATTTGCTCAGGTCGCGGACGTCGATGCAGCTGTCGGAAGTGCCGGCGTCAGACATGAAGGCCGGCCGAACCGTGGCGCGCCCAGGGGGCTACGACACGCTCCACCACGAAGGTGGACACGAAAAGAATCACACTGATCACGGCCGTGACGGCGACCGCGGCCAGAACCAGATCGGTACGAAACGAGTTCTTCTGCTGGCTCATGTAGATGCCGAGTCCCGCACTCGCTCCGGCGTATTCGGCAAAGATCGCACCGACGACGGCGTAGGTGATCCCGATGCGAAGTGAGGTGAAGAACCGGGGGAGCGCCGACGGTAGCCGCACATATCGGAATTGTTGCCAGCGCGAGGCACCCATGCTGGCCAGCAGCGATCTCGCGTCTCGATCGGCAGCTGCGAAACCCTCGATCAGCCCGATGGCCATCGGGAAGAAAGTGGCCAGGGCGATCACCAGGATCTTCGGAAGCAAACCGAAGCCGAACCAGATGATCAACAACGGCGCGATCGCGATGATCGGCAGCGTCTGCGACACGACGAAGAGGGGCACGAACGCGCGCCGCAGCCACGGGGAGAAATCGACCGCGACCGCGAGCAACCACGCCAGGGCCAGAGATACCGCAAAGCCTACGAGGGTCACCTGCAGGGTCGCCGACGCGTTCTCCGCGATGGCATCGCGCTGCGCCCATCCCTGGACCACCACGCGACCGGGGGACGGCAGCACCTGCGGCCTGACGCCGCTCACCTCGACGTAGACCTGCCAGGCCGCTACCAGCAGGACGACGACGGTCAGCGCGGGCCACGCCCACCGTATCGAGGCTCGGATGCCACTGAGCGAGTACGAACCTCGATCGGCGGCTGCCGCCCTACCGATCGCCGAGGTAGTCATTGGTGAAGTAGGTCGACCAGTCCGGCTCTGCGGTCAGCGGCGCGCCGTTCTGATCGGCCAGCACACCGCTCTCGTAGAGGAATTTCGAGTATGCGGTCCACTTGTCGAGGCTTTGTCGTCCGACCTCGCCGGAGGAGTCCTTCATGTACTTCGCCGCCAGCATCTCCTGGCTCTCGAAGACGAGCGATTCGTCGGTGAAGGTACCCGGATTGGCGTCGATGAGATCCTGCGCCGCCCTGTCCGGGTCGTCGGCGGCGAGCTGGTAGCCGCGCTGCAGTGCCTGCACGAATTTCTTCGCCTCGTCCGGGTGGGCTGCGAGCCAGGGTTCGTTGCCACTGATCGTGATGGCGTAGGCATCGGGAAACCCGTAGTCGGTGTAGTCGAAGTACTTCATCGGAGTCCCGCTGTGCTCGGCCTCGATGCCTTCCCATGCGAAATACGAGACGGTGAAGTCCGCGGTACCGGAGTACACGGCCTCGTACGCCGACGTCCCCAATACCACTGTTTCGTATTCGCCTGTGCCGCCGTCGTTCTGGATGACCTTCGCGAGTCCGGCCTGCTCGCCGGACTCACCGAAGCCTGCGTAGACCTTGCCGTCCAATGCTTTCGGGCTCGGTATGTCGTCTCGATCCGCACGAACCCCGATGCCGGTTGCCCAGCGCTGAAGTGGCGCGAGGACCGAGACGGTCTGCGCGCCGGCCGAGGTGGCGAACACGCCGGAACTCTGTGTGCTGATTCCGAACTCGGCGTTGCCGGCGTCCACCAGTGTGTCCGCCGCGGTGTTGTTGTAGGGCAGAATTTCCACGTCCAGCCCGGCGTCGGCGAAATAGCCTTCCTGCAAGGCCACGTAGAGACCGGTGTGGTTGGTGTTCGGGGTCCAGTCCAGCGCGAAGCGAATGGTGTCGGAGTCCGACGACTCCGAGCAGCCGGCCAGTCCGGTGGTGGCAACGACGGCCGCCGCAAACGCGGCAAGGATACGAGTGGTTCTCATGCGGATACCGCACTCTCGGCCAGGGGCCAGGGGGTGGGATGTAAAGCGCTGTCCCAGAACATCAATTCGTACCTCGATGCCACCACGAAGGCGTCGACCATCTGCTCTCGTTGCTGCGCAGTCGCGGCGGCTGCGGCGTCGTCGACGAAGGTCTTGGCGGAGTCGACGACGGCATGGAATTCGGGTGCGTCGTACGCCGCGACCCACTGCGCGTAGGGGTGCTCGGGGTCGCTCTCGAGCACTGTCTTCGCAGCGCGCGCGAGTGCGCGGCCGACATCGGCGTAGATCCAGAAACATGGCAGAACAGCTGCTGCGGCAACGGCATACGGTTCGGTTGCCGCCGTGGCGGTCAAGTAGGAGGTGTATCCCAGGCATGCCGGTGAGGGCTCCGGCGTCCCCGTCGACGGCGGAAGTGCTCCGCCGGTGAGCATGGTCTCGTGCGACGCGGCTTCGTCCATCGCGCTCGCGGCGGCGCTCGCCCAGAACGCACCGGCGACGGGGGTCGGTGCGTGTGCTGCCACAAGCGCCAGCGACTTGACGTACCCGCCGAGGTAGAGCGAATCCTGTTCGAGGTATCGACGGAACGCATCGAGCGGAAGCGTTCCTGCCCCGAGCAACTGGAGGAATTCCAGGTCGTCGATCGCGCGTCGAATGTCCTCGGACGCATCCCACAGTCGATCGGTGAAGCGGACCGGGTCCGCAGATACAACAGGCGTCATCGCCTTGACATCCCTTCGTCAGCATTACCTGCATCAGGTTCGGCGGGTTTGATCTCAGCATCCGCATGAGCGGACACACCCCGTGTCAGAACGAAGCGACAGTAACACCGGTCACTCGGTGTCGCTGCTGCCGCCCCTGCATCTGCGGTCCGGCGTCACCCCAACATGTCTTCGAGTTCCATACCCTTCGTCTCCCTGATCTTGGCCTTGACGAAGAAGAACGAGAGCGCGGCGAACAACGCGAATCCTGCATAGATGACCCACAGGCCCACGGACGACGTCAGGGGTGGGAATGCAAGCGTGACAGCGAAGTTGGCCATCCAGTTGGCCGCGGTACCTATTCCGAGCGCCATCGCTCGCATGCGGTTGGGGAACATCTCGCCGAGCATGACCCACATGATCGGACCCCAGGTCGAGGCGAAGAAGATGACGAACAGGTTCGCGCCGATCAATGCGATCGCACCCCACGGAGCGGGCAACGTGACGTCGTCGCCGCTGCCGGTCGCCTGCGAGAACGCAACGGACGCCATGACGAGCCCGACGAACATGCCCATCGAACCCGCCAACAGCAGCTTGCGCCTGCCGATTCGATCGACGAACAGGATCGCCACGAACGTCATGGCCACGTTGATCACGGCCGTGATGACAGAGGTGGTGAACGACTGATCCTCGGTGAAGCCGACCGATCGCCACAGCGTCGTCGAGTAGTAGAAGATCGCGTTGATGCCGACCAGCTGTTGCAGCACGGCCATCGTGATGCCCACCCAGACGATCGGTTGCAGGCCGAACTTCGGCCCGCGGATGTCGGCGAACGACGAGCGGGACTCCTTGCGGAGTGTCAGTCTGATCTCGTGTACTCGCTCGTCGGGATGTAGTTCGCCGGTGATCTCGGCGAGAACCCTGGCCGCTTCTTCGTCGAGATGTTGACCCACCAGGTAGCGCGGCGATTCCGGTATGAGCGTTGCCAGCAACCCGTACACCAGTGCCGGTACGACGCCGACCAGGAACATCCAGCGCCAGGCCTCGATACCGAACCACAGGTCGTTGGACGCGCCGTCGGCCGCACCGGCGAGGAGGGCGTCGGACAGCAGAGCAGCAAAAATGCCGATGGTGATGGCCAATTGCTGGAGCGAGGCCAAAGAGCCGCGCCATCTGGCGGGAGCGATCTCGGCGATGTACGCCGGTGCGATCACCGACGCGATGCCGATTCCGAGTCCACCGAGCACTCGCCACAGCATGAGATCCGGGACGCTGAAGGCCAATCCCGAACCGATCGAGGACACGACGAACAGGGCCGAGCCCAGCAGCATCACTTTCTTTCGTCCCCATCGGTCTGCGAGGCTGCCGGCGAACCAGGCACCGACGGCACATCCGATCAGGGCGATCGCGACCACGAAGCCGGTGGTGAACGAGCCGAGGGAGAAGTGATCTTCGATCGAGTCGACGGCTCCGTTGATGACCGAACTGTCGAAGCCGAACAGGAAGCCGCCCACAGCTGCGGCGACGCTGACACCGATGACCTTCGCTGTGTGGTGGTCCGAGGTCTGATTCATGAGTGACGCACCTTCCGGCCGCGCGCACGGGCGTCGGCCGCTGGGGAGACCGTACGGCAGGGATTGTCGTACCGTCCTCGGACATTACGCCTGGTAATTCGCCGCACGAACGAGACCGTCAACGAAGGTCGAAATCCTCGTCCGAGACGGTGAATCCGTGACCGACCTGATCGGTGCATGTGACCCCGGTCTGCTCGTCGACGGCGCATCGAAGACCGTTGGTGGAGCCGCTACCGGCGACGGTGAGCACCTCGCCGTACGGCAGGGCCGCTGCAGGCCCGTCGAATCGGTGGAACTTGGGATCGCCGAGACTCTCGAACTTCGCCGGAGATCCGGCGATGAGCTGCACGGAATTGGGCTTCACCGCCGTTCCCGACGCACCGCTTCCGAGAACCTCGGGTGCCGATTCAGGCAGTGACCCGTGGCATCCGGCGATCGACGATTCGAGGACGGCGATCCCGCACTCGAACTTACCGCTGGGACTGGAGAAGTAGTACCAGCCGGGTGCCTTGCCTGCATAGTCCTGCGGGTCTGCCTGGGCTGCAGCAGAACTCGACGGTGCCGCCGTGGTGGACGTCGGCGCGCCGGTCGCTGTGGTGGACGGTGCTGCCGACGTGGCAGAAGGGACGGAGGGAGCCGTGGTGATCGGGGTGGGGCGGTCGGTGATCACGGTGGCCATCGGCCCGTCGCCCCCGCCGCTCGAACCGCAGGCTGTGAGCAGGCATGCTCCGACGACTGCTATTGCGGCACATCCGACTCTGGTCACGGCCTCGTCCTTCGCTCGTGGGTATCGACGCTCCGCAGATCGTCGCCGACGGGGTGGTCGATGTTGGTACGTTGGGCAACGACCGAACGGGAGGTTCGATGGTCAACGCGTCCGGCTCGACAGCGTCCGATTCCGCAGCGTCCGACTCCACCGTGCGTGTGAGTACGCCCTACGGCGACGTCCTGGGCTATCCGGTCGCCGCCGACGCGTCGCCGATCGTGGCCTGGCGGGGTATTCCCTATGCGACGCCCCCGGTCGGGACACTTCGATTCAGGGCTCCGCGCCCGTTGCAGCCCTGGTCCGGTGTGCTCGACGGACTCGAGTTCGGCGCGATGGCTCCGCAGGGGCGTGACAGTCCGGTGCCCATCGATCCGTCGTTGTCGATTTCCGAGGACTGCCTTTCGCTCAACGTCTGGGCTCCCCGTCCCGGGGGGGAACTGCGCCCGGTGCTGGTGTGGATCCACGGTGGTGCGTACTCGCTCGGATCGTCCGCCCAGCGGGTCTACGACGGGAGAAACCTCAGCGAGAACGGCGACGTGGTGGTGGTGACCATCAATTTTCGTCTCGGCGCGTTCGGGTTCCTCGACCTGTCCTCGTTCTCCACCGACGAGCACACGTTCGAGACCAACCTGGGGTTGCGGGACCAGATTGCCGCGCTCGAATGGGTCCGCGAGTGCATCTCTGCGTTCGGCGGCGATCCCGATCAGGTGACGGTGTTCGGCGAATCCTCCGGGGGAGCGTCGGTCACCACGTTGATGACCTCTCCGAAGGCCGAGGGGCTTTTTCAGCGAGCCATTGTGCAGAGCGCGCCTGCGACGTCGGTGTACGGCCCGGATCGGGGTGCCGCGGTGGCGTCGAGGTTCCTGGAGTTGGTGGGTGTCGACCGGGAAGACATCGGCGAACTGTTCGACATGCACTTCACGAAGCTGGTGACCGCGGGTGACACACTCTGCTACGAGGTTCCGACGAGAGTTCCTGGAACACTTGGACTTTCGCCTGTGGTCGACGGTGACATCGTCCCGCGTTACCCCGTAGCGGCATTCCAGAAGGGTCTCTCGCACAGGATTCCGTTGATCATCGGCACCAACCACGACGAGCCCTCGATCTTCCGATTCATGAAGTCTCCTCTGATGCCGATCACCTCCGACACCGTGTCCGAGATGTTCCGCGCCATCGCCCACGACCACGCGGATCTGCCTGCCTATCGGGTTGCCGAGATCATGGCGGCATACCCGGACCGAGACAAACCGGCTGGGGCACAAGCGATGTCGCGCGATGCTGGATTCCTGATGCCGAGCGTGTGGATCGCCGACGGACACAGCAGGCATTCGCCGACGTGGATGTACCGATTCGATCATGCGACGCCGATGCTCAAGGCTGCACGGGTGGGAGCCGGACACGCGACCGAACTGCCGTATGTATTCGGCAATTTCGGAACACTCAACCGAGATCCCACCTTCTGGCTCGGTGGCCGAAAGCCGGCAATGGCGGTGTCCGCGCGGATGCAGAGACGCTGGCTGGCCTTCGCGCGGTACGGCGTTCCCGCCGCACTGGATGCGTCCAAGCACTGGGCTCCGTACACCGAGAAGACGCGCTGGACGCTGGTGATCGATGCATCCGACACCCTCGTCGACGACCCCGACGGCGACATGCGCGCTGCGTGGGGCGACCGCGTTCTCGGATTCAGCTGACACGTCGCTCGTGCGTTTTGCCGCACGGACGTTGCTGACATGAATCGAACGTAACAGCAAGAACACCGGTCGCTCGAGTCACACCGGTAACAATTGGATGTCAGCAACCTGTCGGTAGGTGCGGTTATGTTCGATGCGTGTTGATGTCCAGGATCGTCGAAACGTCCCGTGCCGTGGCCGCGACGCGCTCACGAAAAGTCAAGATCGAGCAGATCGGTGCCCTGCTCGCCGAGGCCGATGCCGGTGACATCGAGCCCGCCGTGTCCTGGCTGTCGGGGGAGTTACCGCAGGGGCGGATAGGGGTCGGCTGGCGCACGCTGGCCGATCTCGACGTGACGTCCGCTGCCGACTCGGCGCTGACGGTTGCCGAGGTGGACGAGGCCATATCCTCGGTCGCGGCGACGTCGGGGGCCGGTTCTGCTGCGCGGCGGGTAGCGATACTGACCGACCTGTTCTCCCGAAGTACAGCCGAGGAGCGTCAGTTTCTGATCCGCCTCGTGACCGGCGAGCTGCGTCAGGGCGCGCTCGAGGGAATCATGGTCGACGCTGTTGCGGCGGCCACCAACCTGCCGCAGGCTCCGGTACGTCGAGCGTTCATGCTCTCGGGTCGTTTGCCCGCGACGGCCATTGCCGCCATCACCGGTGGCGTCGACGCGCTGGATGCATTCCGGCTCGAGGTCGGTCGCCCGGTTCGGCCGATGCTTGCCTCTCCCGCGGAGTCTCTACACGCTGCCTGGGAACAATTGTCCGGCGACCTCACCGTCGAATACAAGCTCGACGGTGCGCGAATTCAGGTGCACCGCTCCGGAACCGACGTGAGCATCTACACGCGGACTCTGCGCGACATCACCGCGAGCGTGCCCGAGCTGGTGGACCTGGTTCTCGAGCTGCCGTGCGATTCGGTGGTCCTCGACGGGGAGACCCTCGCACTCGAAGACAGCGGGCGGCCCAGGCCTTTCCAGGAAACGATGAGCCGATTCGGTGCCGAGAGCGCACACGAGCTCCTGCTGCAGCCCTATTTCTTCGACTGTCTGCACCTCGACGGTGTCGACTTGCTCGATTCCCCGCTGGAGCAGCGGCTGGCTGCACTGGACCGAGTGGCACCGGGGCACCGAATTCCCAGTGCCGTTCGGCCCGATACGGACGAGGCCGCGGCCCACTTCGACGCTGCACTCGACGCCGGGCACGAGGGAGTCATGCTCAAAGCTCTCGGTGCACCGTACGCCGCAGGCCGCCGCGGAAAGAGCTGGCAGAAGGTCAAGCCCGAGCACACCCTCGATCTCGTCGTCCTCGGAGCCGAGTGGGGATACGGGCGTCGCACCGGCTACCTCTCGAACCTGCACCTCGGAGCTCGCGATCCCGACGGCGGTGACCCGATCATGGTCGGTAAGACCTTCAAAGGCCTGACCGACGTGCTGTTGCAGTGGCAGACCGACGAATTCCCGAAACACGAGCGAGAGCGCGACGAGCACACCGTATACCTGCGCCCCGAACTGATCGTGGAAATCGAACTCGACGGCGTGCAGGTCAGCCCGCGTTACCCGGGCGGTGTGGCCCTGCGATTCGCGCGAGTACTGCGATACCGCCCTGACAAGAACCTCGCCACCGCGGACTCCATCGATGCGGTGCGCGCACTCCTTCCACATTCGTGAGAACAGTTCCGACGATTAATACACACGAAACCGGCCGAACGATCCCGTAACACGGCGCAAAATATCTTGAGGGTGCAAGCCAGCGAGAGATGGAGTGCCAATGATGTCCACAGTTCGAGCTGCTCTGGTCCAAAGCACGTGGACCGGTGACAAAGAATCGATGATCGCGGCACATGAGGGGTTTGCTCGGTCCGCCGCCGAGCAAGGCGCGAAAGTCGTCTGTTTCCAAGAACTTTTCTACGGCCCGTACTTCTGCCAATTGCAGGACGCGAAATTCTACGATTACGCCGAATCGGTACCAGGGCCGACCGTCGACCGTTTCGCCGCGCTGGCGAAAGAACTCGGCATCGTGATGATCCTGCCCGTCTACGAGCAGGAGCAGCCTGGACTCCTCTACAACACCGCAGCCGTGGTCGATGCAGACGGCACCTATCTCGGCAAGTATCGAAAACACCACATTCCACACGTGAACGGATTTTGGGAGAAGTTCTACTTTCGCCCCGGCAATCTGGGGTGGCCGGTGTTCGATACGGCGGTCGGCCGGATCGGCGTCTACATCTGCTACGACAGACACTTTCCCGAAGGCTGGCGTGCGCTCGGTCTTGCCGGGGCCGAAATCGTGTTCAATCCTTCGGCGACCTCGAGGGGACTGTCCAACTACCTGTGGAAGCTCGAACAACCCGCCTCGGCAGTGGCCAACGAATATTACGTAGGCGCGATCAATCGCGTCGGAATCGAATCCGAGTACGGTGACGACGACTTCTACGGAACCAGCTATTTCGTGGACCCCGAGGGCAAATTCGTCGGCGAGGTGGCCTCGGATTCCGAATCCGAAATAGTCGTTCGCGACCTCGACATGGACCTGATCAAGGTGGTCCGCGACCGGTGGGCCTTCTATCGTGACCGCAGACCCGATGCATACGGCCCATTGGTGGAACCCTGATGGCCACCACCTTCGTGCACGGTGGAACCGTGGTATCCACCACCGGCGCACAGGAATTGGATGTGCTCATCGATAACGAAACCATCGTCGGCGTGCTGGCACCAGGATCGGTCTCTCTGGCTGCGGACCTGAAAACCTCTGCTGACACCGTCGTCGACGCGACCGGAAAGTACGTCATTCCCGGTGGGGTCGACGGTCACACGCACATGGAGATGCCGTTCGGCGGCACTTTCGCGTCCGATACCTTCGAGACCGGAACGCGCGCCGCGGCGTGGGGTGGCACGACGACGATCGTGGACTTCGCTATTCAGACCCCCGGACAACGCGTCCAGGACACTTTGGCGCAATGGCACGAGAAGGCCTCGGGGCAGTGCGCCGTCGACTACGGCTTCCATCAGATCATCGGCGACGTCACCGACGATTCGCTGAAAGCCATGAGCGAGTTGGTATCCGAGGGCGTCACCAGCTTCAAACTCTTCATGGCGTATCCGGGCGTGTTCTACTCCGACGACGGCAAGATTCTGCGCGCGATGCAGTCCGCTGCCGAAACGGGTGCACTGTTGATGATGCACGCGGAGAACGGCATCGCGATCGACGTGCTCGTTGCTCAGTCGATCGCGCGGGGAGACACGGCCCCGTACTTCCACGGCACGTCTCGGCCGTGGCAGCTCGAGGAGGAGGCGACGCACAGAGCCATCATGCTGGCCAATGTGACCGGTGCACCGCTCTACGTCGTGCACGTCTCTGCCAAGCAGGCCCTGGAACAGATCGCGCAGGCCCGGGGTAACGGGCAGAACGTGTTTGCCGAGACCTGCCCGCAGTACCTGTACCTGTCGCTCGAGGAACAGCTCGGCGCACCGGGCTTCGAGGGTGCCAAGTGGGTCTGCTCGACGCCTCTGCGGTCGCGGGCCGAGGGTCATCAGGACGAGTTGTGGCGGTACCTGCGCACCGGAGACGTGGCAACCGTCAGTACCGACCATTGCCCGTTCTGTATGAAGGACCAGAAGGAGATGGGTATCGGCGACTTCTCCAGGATTCCCAATGGGATCGGCTCGGTGGAACATCGAATCGATCTGATGTTCCAGGGCGTCAAGAGCGGCAAGATCACTCTCGAGAAATGGGTCGACGTCTGCTGCACAACCCCGGCCAGGATGTTCGGCATGTACCCGAAGAAAGGCGTCATCAGCCCAGGAGCCGACGCCGACATCGTGATCTACGATCCGAACGGGCATACCAGCATCGGAGTCGAGAAGACCCACCATATGAACATGGACTACTCCGCCTACGAGGGTTTCGAGATCGATGGCCACGTGGACACCGTGATCTCGCGTGGCCGGATCATCGTCGACGGCGGATCGTATTCCGGTACTGCGGGACACGGCCGTTTCGTCCGACGCGACCTGTCGCAGAATCTGATCTGAGCCATGGACATCGGGGTAGTGCTGCAGTGCAATCCGCCGGCGTCCCGGGTGATCGAGCTGGCGAGGCAGGCCGAGACACATGGGTTTTCGCACGTATGGACGTTCGATTCGCATTTGCTGTGGCAGGAGCCGTACGTCATCTACAGTCAGATTCTGGCTGCGACCAGGCGCGTGACCGTGGGCCCGATGGTCACCAATCCGGCTACCCGCGACTGGACCGTGACGGCGTCGACGTTCGCGACACTCAACGACATGTTCGGCAATCGAACCTTGTGCGGCATCGGTCGAGGCGACTCCGCGGTCCGCGCTCTCGGAGGTAAGCCGACAACGCTTGCCTCGCTTCGAGACTCGATCGAGGTGATCCGCAGTCTTGCCAACGGGCGCAGCGCCCGGGTGGGTGAGACGACGGTGCAGTTTCCGTGGGCGGAGCACTCGAAGCTCGAGGTGTGGGTCGCGGCCTACGGACCGAAAGCGCTCGAGCTCACCGGGCAGGTTGCGGACGGCTTCATCCTGCAGTTGGCCGATCCGGATATTGCTGCCTGGACGATCGGCCGAGTGCGTGCTGCGGCAGAGCAGGCGGGTCGCGATCCGGATTCGATCTCGATCTGCGTGGCTGCTCCCGCCTACGTCACCGACGGTACCGAGGCCGGCCTCGAACATGCCCGCGACCAATGTCGGTGGTTCGGCGGGATGGTCGGCAATCACGTCGCCGACATCGTCTCGCGCTACGGCGGCGATGGCGGTGGTGTTCCACAGGCTCTCACCGACTACATCGCAGCACGTACCGGGTACGACTACAACGAGCACGGTCGAGCAGGAAACTCGCACGCAGAATTCGTTCCGAACGAGGTGATCGACAGGTTCTGTCTACTGGGCACCCCGGCCGATCACATCGCCAAGCTGAAGGAGCTGGAGACACTCGGCGTCGACCAGTTCTCGGTCTACCTTCAGCACGACGCCAAGGCTGCCACGCTGGAAGCGTACGGAGAGAGCATCATTCCGCAGATCCGCAAGTCCGTGACGGCTACGTCGTGACCGGTGTTCTCGATCAGGCTTCGGTGGTGGCACCGACTCCCACACGTGCGGGACGGGGTTTCGTCCCAGATGACTGCGCGAAGTCCAGGCAGAACGCCGAGGGATCCTCTGTGCCGACTGTTGATCCCTACACGAATGCGTACGTCACGGAGGCGCTGGATTTGTCGAAGGCCGACGGTGCGGACGTCACCGGTGAGTCGTACGCTCCGATGGAGGTCACACTGGAGGAAGGCGGCAAGTAGATGGATCACGTGTTCTACTCCTGGGCAGCGCAGGCCGAGCTGAATCCGATCACCGTCGAGGGTGCGGCGGGATCGTGGTTCTGGGACGACAAGGGAAACAGGTACCTGGACTTCTCGTCGCAGTTGGTCAACGTCAATCTCGGGCATCAACACCCCGACGTCGTTGCCGCCATCGTCGAACAAGCCCAGGTTCTGACGACCATTTCTCCCACCGTGGCCAACAACAAACGCAGTGAACTCGCTGCGTTGATCGCCGAACGTGCGCCGGGTGATCTGAACCGAGTGTTCTTCACGACCGGTGGCGCAGAAGCCGTCGAGCATGCGGTGCGGCTGGCGCGACAACACACCGGGCGTACGAAGATGCTTGCCGCGTATCGCTCCTACCACGGTGGAACCGGAGTTGCGATCGGTCTCACCGGTGAGCCACGGCGGTGGGGCACCGAACCGACCAACGTCGACGTCGTACGCTTCTTCGGGCCGTATCCGTATCGGTCGCCTTGGGGGACAACGACTCCCGAGGACGAGACGGCCGCAGCACTGGCACACCTCGAACAGGTCATCGTGCTCGAGGGTGCACAGAACATCGCCGGACTGATCCTCGAATCGGTCATCGGCACCAACGGTGTGCTGATCCCGCCGCCCGGATATCTGGCAGGCGTTCGGGCACTGTGCGACAAGTACGGAATCGTCTACATCGCCGATGAAGTCATGGTCGGGTTCGGACGAATCGGCGAATGGTTCGCGTGCCAGGCCTGGGATGTGACACCGGATCTGATCACGTTCGCCAAGGGCGTCAACTCCGGATACGTGCCCCTCGGCGGGGTGGTCATCTCGGAGAAGATCGCCTCGCAGTTCGATCACAAGCCGTATCCAGGCGGGTTGACCTACTCCGGGCACGTACTCGGGTGTGCCGCGGGCGTGGCGTCCATCGGAGTGTTCGAGCGCGACAAGATCCTGCCGCACGTTCGTCATGTGGGGGAGGACGTGCTGGGTGCGGGCCTTTCGAAGCTGGCCGAATCTCACCCGAGCGTGGGCGAGGTGCGCGGCAAAGGATTCTTCTGGGCCGTCGAGCTGGTCAAGGACGGTACGACCCGAGAGCCGTTGGTGCCGTTCGCCGCGTCGGGCAAGGACGCAGCGGCAATGGGCACGGTGACCGCCGCGGCGAAATCCCGTGGTCTGTGGCCGTTCGTGTCGGGCAACCGCCTCCAGATCGCGCCGCCGCTGACGACGTCCGAGGACGAGATTCGTCAGGGACTGGAAATCCTCGACGAGGTACTGGCGGTGGCGGACGGGTTCGTCGGCTGACTCGGGGTCGTGCGCGGAAGTTCGACCCCTGCTACGAAGTTCCGCGCACGTGCGGCGTCAGCCGCTCTGCTCACAGCACAGCACCGGGGTTGAGGATGCCCGCCGGATCGAGTGCGGTCTTGATGCGGCGGGTCAGCTCCATGACGTCCTCGCCGACCTGATCGGGCAGCCAGGCCTTCTTGAGACGACCGACACCGTGTTCGCCGGTGATGGTCCCGCCCAACGAAATTGCGAGATCCATGATTGCGCCGAAGGCGATGTTGGCGCGACGCGTCATGTCCACGTCCTCGGGGTCGAAGACAATCAGAGGGTGAGTGTTGCCGTCACCGGCGTGCGCGATGACGGCAACCAGTACGTCGTAGTTCGCGGACAGGTCGGCGATTCCGTCGACGAGGGCGGGGAGTGCGGGCAGTGGAACGCCGACGTCCTCGAGCAGCAGGCTGCCGAGTCGCTCGACCGCGGGAATGGCGAATCGCCTGGCGGCAGCGAAGGCCTCGCCCTCGTCGGGGTCGTCCGTGGTGAAGACATCCGAGGCACCGGCCTCGGTACATGCCGTCGCCATGATCTCGATTTCGCGCCCTCGGTCGGCGCCGGGGGAGTCGGACCGAGCGATGAGCATTGCCGCTGCCTCGCGATCGAGTCCCATGTTCATGGCGTCCTCGACGGCATTGATGGATGCGCGATCCATGAATTCGAGCATCGACGGCCGCAAGTTGCGGGTGATGGCGAGAATTGCCGCGGTTGCGTCGTGCACCGACGCGAACGAAGCGACCACCGTACTGGCGGGAGGTTGCGCCGGAATCAGCCGCAGTGTGATCTCGGTGATTATGCCCAGGGTGCCCTCGGATCCGACGAACAGCTTCGCAAGGGAAAGGCCTGCAACATCTTTCAGGCGGGGTCCGCCGAGTCGGACGGCGGTGCCATCGGCCAGGACGACTTCGAGTCCGAGAACGTAATCGGTGGTGACGCCGTACTTCACGCAGCACAGTCCGCCCGCGTTGGTGGCCGCATTGCCTCCGATGGAGCACATCTCGAACGACGACGGATCCGGTGGGTACCAGAGACCGTGTTCCGCGACGGCCTTCTTGACCTCGGCGTTGAGCAGTCCGGGTTGTACGACGGCGATGCGGGTCACCGGATCTACGGTGATTTCTCGCATCAACTCCGTGGTGAGCACGATTCCGCCGTCCACGGCGGTGGCCCCACCGGACAAACCCGATCCCGCACCGCGTGGGACGACCGCCACGTTGTGCTCGGTGGCCCAGCGCATGACGGCTCGAACGTCCTCTGTGGACTGTGCGCGCACGACGGCCAGCGGGGTGCCTGCGTCGGGATCCTTGGCCCAGTCGCGTCGGTAGCCCTCGGTGATGTCCGGGTCGGTGACCACCGCGCCAGGTGTGAGAAGTGATTCGAGCTCGCTCAGGCGCGCATCTGCATGGGTCGTTACCGACATCCGGGTCTCCTCACGTCGAAAATGTGACCGTCGCCACTCGAGTCTGTCACGACCTCGGGTGAGGCGCGGACGAGGGATCCCATCGCACATTCGAGTCACATCAGTAACACCAGCCTCAGGCGTTACCAGATCGATGCGTCGTCGACACGCAAATTTGTAGTTCGTCGCGCTAGCGTCCAGCGCAGCGAACCTCGCACCCCATGCGGTGCGAGTCGACAAGGAGGCTGCACCATGATCGATCCCGGAAGTGACTCCTGGAACTACGTGGCCGCGATGTTCTCGTACGAATTTCTCGGGGGCGGAATCGAATACGACACCATCGAGCGCATTCACCGAGGCGAGATCGACGAGTGGGTGCAGGCGTTGACACAGTCCGGGTTGTTCGAGCGAGCGACCGTCGCGCAGATCGCCGACTCGTGGCGGCACGCCCCTCGTGAGCTGTTCGACATGCTCGTTCTCGACGCGGACGAGATGACCGCCCGGCGATGCGCGTTGGCGTGGTCCTCGCTCGATCGGCTCGCTCCACTTGCTCGCCTGGGGTGAACGAATTTCAACGGCCGAGAAATCGCGTTCCCGACTCATCGACGACGATGGCTTGATCGTCGGTCAACCCATGACAGGCGATACCGGCGCTGTGTAGGCGTTGCAGAGTCGCAGACCCCGAATCGTTTTCGTCGAGAAGCGAATTCAGGTGAGGCACCATCGAGAACGTCACCAGATCCAGTCCGCTCCACACCGGATCGACGCCGGTGGCGGGCCGAACTTCGTCGGGGTCGTCCGCATCCTCGACTCCGGTCAGCGACGGCGCTGCCACGCACGCGCCGGCGCTGTAGCCGCCGTAGACGAGAGAGTTTTGTCGAATGCGCTCGGACAGAATCTCGTCTGCGCCCGAGCGAGCGAGCTGAGCGCGCAGGACGAAGGTGTTGCCCCCACGAACCCAGACTGCACCGAAGCCGTCGAGTGCGCGCTCGAACGCGGCGGGTCGATTCACGTAGTGGCGCAGATCCAACTCCGCGGGCCGATACCCGAGGGCGCGCAGCGGTCCGAACTCACTTCTGAGCGAGGACTCCCGAGCGGCTGCCGGCCATGCGTCGGCCGCGTTCGCGATCACGGCGAGATCGGACGGCGGTCCGGTGAGTTCGACGAAAGCATCGGCGTGGCCGCCGAATCGATACGACGACAGGAACAGCTTCATGCCGTCGGGTCGCCGTCGAGCCGAGTCAACCCGACGCGAACGGCGTCGGCCACCTGTTCGGGCTCACGCAGGCGGCGCGTCACGAACCCGGCAGCGAACCGCAGCCGATCCCGATGCCAACGCGGCACGACGTGCAGATGCAGGTGGAAGACCGTCTGAAATGCCGCCTTGCCGTCGTTGATCACGAGATTGGCCCCGTCGGCGCGCAGGTCCGAGTGGCGTACCGCACGCGCCAGCGTGTGCCCGACGCGAAAGACGTCGGCAGCCGCGTCCGGATGGGTGGCGTTCAGATCGGTGGCATGGTCACGCGGAACGACGAGAAGGTGTCCTCGGGTGACCGGCCGAATGTCGAGGAACGCGACTGCGTGGTCGTTCTCGAACACACGATGTGCGGGCGCGTCGCCGGCGACTATGGCACAGAAGATGCAAGGTTCCACGACTGTCACTGTAGGGTCCGATCATCACCGATAGACCTGTATGACGTGCATCACAATTGCTCGTTCTGTGGCTGCGGAATGCCGAACGGACTCGATTCAGAACGAATCGGACTGTGTTCCGGGTTACCCGCGGTCTGTTTCCTCTGGCTACTATCAGGGACCTTGTGCCTTTGTCGCATGGGTTCGTCCATTCGTCGCACGTTCGAGGCCGTTGGCCGATAGATGGACACCATTCAACGCAGGAAGACGGAGATTTGGATACATCGCAGAGCGCAGAGAATAGTTCGGGATCCACGACTGTCGTCGGTGTGGTTCGGGAATCGGGGGAGGGCGAACGTCGCGTCGCCCTGGTGCCCAAGATCGTTGCATCCCTGACGGGCAAGGGCGTCGAGATCGTCGTCGAATCGGGTGCAGGACTGGGCGCTCTCATCCCCGACGAGCTGTACATCGAGGCCGGCGCGACCATCGGTGACCCATGGTCGGCGGACGTCGTGGTCAAGGTCGCGCCGCCGTCCGACGCCGAGATCGCCAAGTTGACGTCGGGTTCGACGCTCATCGGATTCCTGGCACCGCGCAACGCGGAGAACAGCATCGGGGCGTTGAAGGCGGCCGGGGTACAGGCGTTCGCCGTCGAGGCGATCCCGCGTATCTCGCGCGCGCAGGTGATGGACGCACTGTCCTCTCAGGCCAACGTCGCCGGTTACAAGGCCGTGCTGTTGGCCGCGTCGGAGTCCACCCGGTTCTTCCCGATGCTCACCACCGCCGCGGGCACCGTCAAGCCCGCCACAGTCCTCGTACTGGGCGTCGGCGTTGCCGGGCTGCAGGCGCTCGCCACGGCGAAGCGTCTCGGCGGCCGTCCCACCGGGTACGACGTGCGCCCGGAGGTGGCCGACCAGGTTCGGTCCGTCGGCGCGCAATGGCTCGATCTGGGGATCGACGCCGCCGGTGAGGGTGGATACGCGCGCGAGCTGACCGAGGACGAGCGGGTGCAACAGCAGAAGGCTCTCGAAGAGGCCATCAAGGGCTTCGACGTGGTCATCACCACGGCATTGGTGCCCGGACGCCCCGCGCCGCGGCTGGTTACGGCCGCCGCCGTCGAGGGAATGAAACCCGGCAGCGTCGTCGTCGATCTCGCGGGTGAGACCGGCGGCAACTGTGAACTCACCGAGCCCGGCCAAACCGTCGTCAAGCACGACGTCACCATCTGCTCCCCGCTGAACCTGCCTGCCTCGATGCCCGAGCACGCCAGCGAGCTGTACTCGAAGAACATCTCGGCATTGCTCGAACTCATGCTGGTCGACGGCACGCTCGCTCCCGATTTCTCGGACGAGGTTCTCGCCGGTGCCTGCGTGACACGTGAGAAGGAGAACTGATGTATACCCCGCTGCTCGCGAACATCGCGATCCTGGTGTTGTCCGGGTTCGTCGGCTTCGCGGTGATTTCCAAGGTGCCCAACACCTTGCACACCCCGTTGATGTCGGGAACCAATGCCATTCACGGCATCGTCGTGCTCGGAGCCCTGGTGGTGCTCGGCAAGGTGGAGGATCCCTCGATCGGCCTGCAGGTCATCCTGTTCGTCGCTCTCGTGTTCGGAACCGTCAATGTCATCGGTGGATTCGTGGTCACCGACCGCATGCTCGGCATGTTCAAGTCCAAGCCCGTTCCTGCCAAGGCGTCGAAGGGTGCTGACTCCTGATGGACAATCTCGTCAACATTCTCTATATCGTCGCATTCGGCATGTTCATCTACGGCCTGATGGGTCTGACCGGCCCGAAGACTGCTGTGCGTGGCAACCAGATCGCTGCTGTCGGTATGTTCATCGCCGTCGTGGCGACGCTGATCTCCGTTCGGGACACCGAGAATTGGATACTGATCATCGTCGGCCTTGTCGTCGGCGTTGCGCTGGGAATCCCGCCCGCTCGTCGAGTCAAGATGACCGCGATGCCACAGTTGGTGGCTCTGTTCAACGGTGTCGGTGGTGGAACGGTCGCACTGATCGCCTGGGCCGAGTTCCTCGACACGTCGGGGTTCTCGAACTTCAAGCACGGTGAATCGCCGACGGTGCACATCGTCATCGGCTCGCTGTTCGCGGCGATCATCGGATCGATCTCCTTCTGGGGATCGCTGATCGCTTTCCTCAAGCTTCAGGAGACCCTGCCCGGCTCGCCCATCACGATCGGCAAGTTGCAGCAGCCGCTCAACGCCCTGCTGCTGATCGGCGCGGTCGCCGCTGCCGTGGTCATCGGCATCAACGCCACTCCGGGCGGCGGGGTGTCGCAGTGGTGGATCGTTGCGGTCCTCGTGTTGGCAGGCATTCTCGGTCTGACCGTGGTGTTGCCCATCGGTGGTGCAGACATGCCGGTGGTGATCTCGCTGCTCAATGCTCTGACCGGACTGTCCGCTGCGGCTGCCGGTCTGGCGCTCAACAACACGGCAATGATCGTCGCAGGCATGATCGTCGGCGCGTCCGGCACGATCCTGACCAACCTCATGGCCAAGGCCATGAACCGTTCCATCCCGGCAATCGTCGCCGGTGGATTCGGCGGCGGCGACGCAGCCGCAGGCCCCGCGGGAGCGGCCGGGGGTACGGCGAAGGCCACCTCCGCGGCCGATGCGGCCATCCAGATGGCATACGCCAACCAGGTCATCGTCGTGCCCGGATACGGCCTCGCCGTTGCGCAGGCACAGCACGCGGTCAAGGACATGGCCAAGCTGCTCGAGGCGAAGGGCGTCGAGGTCAAGTACGCCATTCACCCCGTGGCCGGTCGCATGCCGGGGCACATGAACGTCTTGCTCGCCGAGGCCGACGTCGCGTACGACGCGATGAAGGAAATGGACGACATCAACGACGAGTTCTCGCGCACCGATGTCACGTTGGTCATCGGTGCGAACGACGTGACCAACCCGGCGGCGCGCAACGATCCGTCGAGCCCGATTCACGGGATGCCGATCCTGAACGTCGATCAGTCGAAGTCGGTCATCGTTCTCAAGCGGTCGATGTCCTCGGGCTTCGCAGGAATCGAGAATCCTCTGTTCTTCGCAGAGGGCACCTCGATGCTGTTCGGTGACGCGAAGAAGTCCGTGTCCGAGGTGACCGAGGAGCTCAAGGCTCTCTAGGTACGAGGACGTATCAGCACCCCTGGGGCGTTCCCGGTACTCACCGGGAGCGCCCCAGCTTGCGTTGGACCGCCAATGCCGCCGTATCGAGCGGGTTGCGGGCCTCACGGGCAGCGGCGTCCGGGGAATAGAGCATGACGATCGAGCATGCAGGCCACCACAGGAAGGCGATCGAGGCTGCGCCCACGATCCCGGTGATCGACGCGGATCCGACGATCAGGGCAGCCGCTGCCACCGCCAGCGTCGCGACAGTGCCCAGGCCGAGAACCACGGGCCGCCACGTAGTCGATGCCACCATGGACGCGGCTCCGAGGAGCGAGGCCGCGGCGGCGAGTTGGCCGCTCGGAAGGTCGGCGGGCTGCATCGTCGCTCCCATGGTCTGCCTGACAAGAGCAGTGGTCACCATGGCGCCGACGGTGCAGGCGATCACCACCCCGATTCCGAACGGAAGCTTGCGCATCACAGCCACGACGGCGAGAGCGGCGACGACCGTCAACACCGCGGTCACGTCGATCGCGTCGAGTACGCGGGAGGCCAGTGCCGTGGCCGGATTCGATTCCTCGGACAACACGGCCGACACGTGCGGCGACGCCCACATCGGCCAGAGGAGCAGCAGGACCGCGAAGGCACCGGACACAGCCAACCGCGTCATCACGGCTCGCCTGCGCGCCCGGGACGAGGTGTCGGACGGCGTTGCGGGGTAGCCGGCGTCCAGGGATCTTCGGATGGGTCCTGAGTCGAGGTTCGGTGGCGGCATGGGGCCACGGTGCCGGACCCAGCTGAGCACCGGATGTGAGTAGGTTGGGAACAGGCTGATGGTTTACGCGGTAACGATTCCATCACGCGGAAGCATCGGCACGGAACCGCGGTGTCCGCGACCGGATGCGCGACTCGTTACGCGCCCCGAGTTCGTGGAATGCGCCCAGACCAGGCAATCTCACTGTTCAGGGCCGCCAGAACGGGTTTCTGGTCTTTTACTGGATCGACCGGCGCGGACCGGCGACGCGCGAATCCGGGCGACCTCGTATTACTCGATTGAGCGTCACGTGCCGTCTACCTGGGCTTATGTCGGCTGTTTGTCCCCGGTCACAGCATTTCGTGAGGCGAACTATGACTTCGTTGCAAGTCGTTGATCGGATGGGTCCAAGTGTGTGACGATAGTCACAGAGTCCAACTCACCCTGGGCGAGACTGCTCCGAAGGGCGTAGTTTCAGCCGCATCGGAAAACCGTATTCCGTCGTTACAGTCGAATCGGTAACGATATGGACACGGGCTGTTGTACCCGTCACATCCTGCCGTAATCGGGTACTCGACAACTACGGACGCCGGAAACTCGAAGGAGAAGAACATGACCGCAATGTCTCAGGGACAGCTCGATATGGTCCGTGCGTTCTTTTGCAACGAGTTCCAAGCGGACTCGCTCGATCGAACCACCATGCCCGAGCCTACGTCCGAAGCAGTCTCCGAGTGGATCGATGCTCTGGCAACAAGCGGGCTCTTCGCTCCTGCCGAGGTCCGCAACATCTCGTCGGTCTGGGCCGCCGAGCCGGAGACGATGATTTCACTGCTCGTCGGTGAAGTGGACGAAATCGCGGTCAAGCGCCACGCAGTCGCCACTCCGGCCGCGGCGATCGCAACTCCGGCGCTCGTGTCCGCTTTCGGCCGGGCCAGCTGACCCGTATAGGGCTCGGTGTCTCGGCACCGATGCGGGTGTCGCTTCGCTACTATCGGTCGACTCCGGCAACGGCCGTCGACAACGATGTCGCACAGCGAAGTGAGGGTTCTGTATGGGCGCAGTGGGACTGGACGAAAACGCAGTATCGACCTGGATCGCAGGATTGGGAATCGGCGCAACGTCGCCGCTGACCTTTCATCGGATCGGCAACGGTCAATCCAATCTCACCTACGCGGTCCGTGATGCCGGCGGCAGTACGTGGGTGCTCCGACGCCCACCGCTCGGGCAGCTCCTGGCGTCCGCACACGACGTCGTGCGCGAGCATCGAATTCTGTCCGGCCTACAGAACACAGCGGTGCCGGTTCCGAAGATGATCGCGATCACCGAGGATCCTTCGGTGTCCGAGGTCCCTGTGGTGCTGATGAGTTTCGTCGACGGGATCGTGGTCGACTCGGTGGCCACAGCCGAGCAACTCGATGTCGAGCATCGACGGAGGGTCGGACTGGGGCTTACCGTTGCGCTCGCCGATATCCACCGCGTGGATCTCGATTCGTCGGGACTGGCGGACCTGGCCAGTCACAAGCCTTACGCTGCGCGTCAACTCGCCCGGTGGACGAAGCAGTGGCAATCCTCGCGCACTCGCGACGTACCCGGTATCGATTCGCTTGCAACGCGATTGGCCGCCAACGTTCCTCAGCAGCAGGAAGTGACCCTGGTGCACGGAGATTTTCACCTCAGCAACGTGATCACGGACCGCGAGAGCGGTCGGGTAGCCGCAGTCGTCGACTGGGAGCTGTGCACACTCGGAGATCCGTTGGCGGATCTCGGTGGGCTACTGGCCTATTGGCCGCAGGCCGACGACGGGGTCGCGGGCCCGTTCATGGCGTCGACGCTGCCGGGCTTTCCCACTCGGGCCGAACTCGTCGAGTCGTACGCGCAGCACACCGGACGTGACGTTTCCGATGTCGGTTTCTGGCAGGTGCTGGCGCTGTGGAAGCTCTCCATCATCGCCGAAGGTGTCATGCGCCGGATGGAAGCGGACTCGCGAAACAGTGCCGTGGCGGGCGGGCCGACCACAACTCTCATCGACGACATCGTCACCAGGGCGCTGCACACAGCCGATGAGATCGGCCTGTAAGCAGTCAGCTCGTCGAGGTCCCGATCGTCAGAGTGCGTGCCGCGCTTTCGATCTCGGGCGGAATTGCGACAGGTCTGCGCGTGACTCCGTCGACGTAGACATGCACGAATCGTCCCCGAGCCGCCAGCTCCAGCACATCGTCGCCGGCCTCCCGGAACAACCCGAGTGAATACACGATGCTGCGAGTACCCAACTTCTCGACGGCGAGTCCGACCTGAAGGCGGTCCGGAAAGCTCAACTCGGAGAGGTATCGGCACGACGTTTCGGCGACGACGCCTATCGCCGACAGGGTCCGGATGTCCAGTCCCGTCGTCTCCATCAACCATCCATTGACGGCTGTGTCGAAGTACGCGTAGTAGGTGACGTTGTTGACGTGGCCGTAATGGTCGTTGTCGTCCCATCGAGTCGGCACCGGCCACAGCGCCGGAAAGTCCGATGCGAGCGACAACTCGGCAGTGGCGTTCACCTGATCCGTCATGGATGTGACCCTAGCCAGTAGCGTCCGAGACAGGCAGCGCCGGGGACTGCCGTCGCAGAATCGCCCGTACGGCGAGTCCGACGATCAATGCCCAGAACGCCGATCCGATCCCCACAAAGGTCAGGCCGGATGCAGCGACGAGGAACGTCAGGACGGTCGCTTCTCGGTCCGACGCGTGCTGCAGTGCGCCGAACAGCGACGCCGCGAGCGTTCCCAACAGTGCAAGCCCGGCAACGGTTTCCACCACTCCGGCAGGTGATGCGGCCACCAGAGTCGCCAGAGCCGTGGCCAGCAGTGCGAGCGCCGAGAACGAGCATCCGGCGGAGAATGCCGCGACCCATCGTCGGTTCGGGTCCGGATGGGCGTTGGGGCTCGCCGAGAGTGCAGCGCTGATCGCGGCGAGATTGATCGTGTGCCCACCAGCGAATGCTCCCAGCACCGTTCCGGTTCCGGTGACGGTCATCGATGCACGCCACGGGATGCGGTAGCCGAACGACGCCATGACCGATGTGCCCGGGATATTCTGTGACGCCATCGTGACGATGTACAACGGCACTGCGATGCCGACGGTCGCCTGCCACGTCCAGTGCGGAATCGTCCAGTCGATTCGGGGGACGAGATCGGACGCCGCGATGGAGGTGGCGCTGCCGATCACGTCGGCAGCGATGATCGCAGCCGCCGCAGCGAACGCAGCGGGGACTGCCCAGCGTGTGCTGAATCGGAGCACCACGAGCCAGACGAGAACCACCGGCGCTACGTGTTCGGGGGAGCCGGCGAGGGCTACCACCGGTGCCGAGCAGAGGGGTAGCAGTACTCCGGCCAGCATTGCCTGCGCGAGTGGTACCGGGATTCTCGAGACAAGAGCGCCGAGCCGCGGCCACAGGCCGGTCAGGACGATCATGAGCCCGACGGTGACGAACGCACCCACTGCGGCAGGCCAACCGCCGACCACCACGCCGGTTCCGGCGAGCAACGCGGCACCCGGTGTCGACCAGGCAAGCGTGATGGGCTGTCGGTATCTGCGCGCAAGCCACATCATCCCGACGGCCTGCGTCAGACACAGTGCCGACAATCCCGAGGCTGCCTCGGCTGGACTAGCACCCACCGCGCGAAGGCCGGTGAGGACTACGGCGAACGAACTGGTGAAGCCGACCAGAGCGGCCACGATTCCGGCGCTGACGGGGGTCGAGAGACTTGTCGGTCGGTCGGCAGCGGCGGAATTGTCGGCAGAGGTCACGATCGACGATGATGCACGGTCGGCCGTCGCCTGTCGCGTCGTTTCCCACCGAGTCGGGTCGGCGCAACTGGTGGCGACCGGATGCTGTCGGTGCACCCAGGTGTGACGTAGTCTTTGGTTGGACCGGACCAGTCCGTACCGCTGGTCCGTCGAGTGACCGAAAGGCCGGCGCAGTGGTGATGCCCGTACATCTGAGGGACAGTCAGATCCCGAAACACGAACAGCTGCGCGCAATTCTGTTGCACCGCTGCACCAAGGAGCTCCAACCCGGCGATCTGATGCCGAGCGAGCGGAAGCTGATGGAGGATTACGGCGTCAGCCGCATCACCGTCAGGGAAGCAATCGGTCAACTCGTCAACGACGGACATCTGGTGCGCGTGCGCGGCAAGGGCACGTTCGTCGCCAGTCGCACGGTTCAGTCTCGCTTGCACCTGGCGTCGTTCTCGGAGGAGATGCGCGCGCAGGGATTGACGCCGACGACGGTGGTGCTTTTCGCGCGGCTCGAAAAGCCTTCTGCATCAACAATTCGCGCCCTCGGTCTGGTCGACGGGGAGCAGACTTACCACATCAAGAGGCTGCGGTTGGCCGACGCCGAGCCGGTCAGCGTCGACGACGGGTGGTACCGGGCCGGACTGCTTCCGGACCTGATCGACCACGATCTGAGCCAGTCGATCTACGAGGCTGTGCGCAATCACTACGGTCTGACGATCGATCGGGCCGAGCAGACCGTCAAAGCGACTGCAGCCGACAGTGATACGGCCACCCTGCTCGGTACCAAGCGCGGCGCTCCGGTGCTGTACTTCGACCGGGTCTCCTTCAGCGGCGGCGAGCCGCTCGAGCATGCCGAGAGCTGGTACCGCTGCGACCGGTATCAACTGTCGATGGAAGTCGCAGGCGGGCGACGCACCACGCCGCGTCGGTGAGGTCAGGGCAGCTCGAACAGCGGATCGCCCTTCATGACGTCGGTGCCGATGCTCGCACTCGTCACCGAATCCGGCTTCGAATCCATCAGGACCACGGGGACGACATCCGAGTAGCCTGCCGACGCGATCGCTGCGGGGTCATAGGTGACGACGAGGTCGCCGGCCTCGACTCGATCACCCTCTGCTGCAACGAGTTCGAAGCCCGAGCCCTTCATCTTCACGGTGTCGATACCGATGTGGACCAACACACCGGCCTTGTCGTCGGTGAAGACGACGAACGCGTGCGGATGAAGCTTGAGTATCTTGCCCGCGACCGGAGAACGGACCTCGACGGGACCGTCGCTCGCGGCCGGCTGCAGTGCGACACCGGCACCGACCATCTGCGCGGAAAAGACTGGATCGGGGACGTCGGCGAGCGAGATCACCCGGCCGGCAACGGGACTGAGGATCAGGTTGCCGTCGTTCACAGAATGTCTTCGATATCTTCTGCGAGCGTGTCCGCTTCGGGGCCGACGATGACCTGAACGGCAGTGCCCTTGTGGAACACCCCGTGGGCACCGGCCGCCTTGAGTGCTGCCTCGTCCACCAACGATCCGTCCTTCACCTCGGTGCGTAACCGAGTGATGCACGCTTCGATCTCGACGATGTTGTCGGCACCGCCGAGGCCCTTCACGATCGCGTCCGCCTTGGACATGTCCGGTTCTCGCTTTCTGTCGGCTGAATCACACGACCGGGTTGACATGTGCTTGCCACCTGGCCAAACTACAACTGGTAATGACCGGACAGTACCCCTGATGGTGCCCGGTCACAACAGCGGAAACCGCCCTCGAAGGACCAGCCTCGAAGAGAAGGTCGCCATGACCCCGAAGAAGACCGACTCGGTCGATACCGAGCCGAAGAAGGAATCCCGATCACTGGCCGGACTGCAGCGGTTCGGTCGCAGCCTCATGCTTCCGATCGCTGTTCTGCCCGCCGCCGGAATCCTGCTCCGTCTCGGTCAGGACGACCTGCTGGGTAGATTCAGCGCGCTGGAGACGGCCGCCGCGGTCATCTCTGCGGCAGGTCAGGCGGTATTCACCTGGCTTCCGCTCATTTTCGCAGTCGGTATCGCCATCGGCTGGGCCAAGAAGTCCGACGGGTCGACCGCACTCGCTGCTGTGGTCGGTTACATGGTCATGAACGGTGTGTTCACGGCAATGTCGCCGGTCGTGCTCGACGGGGAGGTCGATGCCAACGGTGATCCGGCCGTGATCGACTACGGGGTCCTGGCGGGCATCGTGATCGGACTGCTCTCGGCCATCCTCTGGCAACGGTTCTATCGCCAGAAGTTGCCCGACTACCTCGGCTTCTTCAGCGGCCGCCGGCTCGTGCCGATCATGACGGCGATCACGGGTCTCGTTGTCGCCGTGATCATGTCGTTCGTATACCCGCTCTTCTACAGTGCCCTCCAATGGGTCGGCAATACGGTCGCCGACCACAGCGTTGTGGGCAGCGGAATCTACGGTTTCGCCAACCGCATGCTCATTCCGACCGGACTGCACCACATTCTGAATTCCGTTGTCTGGTTCCTCGTCGGCGACTACCAGGATGCGAGCGGCCAGCTGGTGCGCGGCGACCTCAACCGGTTTTTCGCCGGCGACCCGTCTGCCGGAGTGTTCATGACCGGATTCTTCCCGATCATGATGTTCGCCCTTCCCGCTGCGGCATTTGCGATCTACCGCAACGCCAAGCCGTCGCAGAAGAAGATCGTCGGCGGAATCATGTTGTCCACCGGTCTGACTGCCTTCGTCACCGGGATCACCGAGCCGCTCGAGTACTCGTTCATGTTCGTCGCCTGGCCGCTCTACATCATTCACGCGGTCCTGACCGGAACGTCGATGGCGCTGACCAATGCCCTCGGAATCCACGACGGCTTCTTCTTCTCCGCCGGTGGCATCGACTACCTACTGAACTACGGGATCGCCACCAAGGCGTGGTTGCTCATTCCCATCGGACTCGGGTACGCGGTGATCTACTACTTCCTGTTCAGCTTCGTCATCAAGAAGTGGAATCTGCGTACCCCCGGCCGTGAGGACGACGCAGTACTCGAGCCCGATCGGGCATGACCGCTCCGGCTACGACCACGCTGAGAGGGCGGGTCGTCACCCGCGACGAGGTGATCGAGGACGGCGTTCTCGCGTTGGCGGGAGCCCGGATCGAGTGGGTCGGTCCGGCTTCGGCGTGGCTCGGGGACCCTGCACCGCAGTCGGATACGACGATCCTGCCCGGGCTGGTCGACCTGCACTGCCACGGCGGGGCAGGGGCATCGTTTCCGGATTCACCGGCCGACGATCTCATGACGGCGGTGCGGCATCACCGATCCCGCGGCACCACGACGATGCTTGCCTCTCTGGTGTCGGCACCGCCCGAACGGCTGATCGCGCAGACGTCGCTGTTGGCGGACCTGTACGAGTCCGGTGACATCGCCGGGATCCACATCGAGGGGCCGTTTCTGTCGGTCGCCCGCTGCGGCGCACAGGATCCGGCGTCGCTGCGCAGCGGGGATCCCGGACTGCTGCGCGACATTGTCGGCGCAGGCCGAGGAGCGGTGCGGTCGATGACCCTCGCACCCGAGGTCGACGGGTTCGCTGCCATCGCAGAGATGCTGCGAGAGAACGACATACTGCCGAGTATCGGGCACACGGACGCCGATGCACTCACCACCCGCCGCGGAATCCGGGCACTGGGGAGCGGGCCGATCACGGCCACGCACCTCTTCAACGGAATGCCGACCTGGCATCATCGATCACCAGGGCCGGTGAGCGAATGCTTGGCCGCCGCGGCCCGCGGCGGCATGGTGCTCGAATTGATCGGAGACGGAGTACATCTCGCCGACGAGACCGTGCGCGCCGTGTTCGATCTCGTCGGCGGCACACGGATCGCTCTGGTGTCCGACGCGATGGCCGCGGCCGGTATGTCGGACGGCCGCTACCGACTCGGACCACTGGACGTGACCGTCCACTACTCGGTCGCACGATTGTCTCGCGACACCGATCCCGAGACGGCACCGATCGCGGGTGGGACTGCGACCGTGCTGGATCTGGTGCGCCGGGCCGTGCAGGACGCCGGCGTGCCCCTGGTCGAGGCGGTGCGGGCCGCGTCGTCGACTCCGGCCACGACGATCGGCCTCGGCTCCGACGTCGGTTGCCTCGAACAGGGTATGAGAGCCGACGTGCTGGTGGTCGACGCAGCGTTCGAGCCGATACAGGTGATCAGAAGCGGAACTGCGATCAGGGAGGACAGTTAGATGGAGATAGTGATCCTCGATGGGGTCGACGCAGTGGACCGCACGGCCGCCGACATCGTCGAACGAGTGGTACGAGCCGGTCCGGCCGCCAACCCGGGTCGTTCCGCCGGCTCCACTCCTGTCCTGGGCCTGGCAACCGGGTCCACCCCGGTGGGTACCTATCGCGAATTGGCTCGACGGCATCGGGAGGACGGCCTGTCGTTCGCGCGATGCCGAGCCTTCCTGCTCGACGAATACATCGGACTGTCGAAAACGGCGGAGCAGTCCTACTTTTCGTTCATTCGGCAGAACTTCGTCGACCACGTCGATCTGGACGACGGCGCGGTGTTCTCGCCCGACGGCGACGCAGACGACATCGCGGCCGAGGCGCAGCGGTACGACGCAGCGATCGCGGCCGCAGGCGGCATCGATGTGCAGATCCTCGGAATCGGCACCGACGGACACATCGGCTTCAACGAACCCGGGTCGTCATTGAGATCGCGGACGCGGGTGAAGACGCTGACCGAACAGACCCGCGTCGACAATGCGCGCTTCTTCGACTCCCCGGAGAACGTGCCGCATCACGTACTGACGCAGGGGTTGGGCACCATCGACGAGGCGCGCCACCTCGTGTTGATCGCAACGGGGGAGTCGAAAGCGGACGCAGTGGCTGCCGCCGTCGAAGGACCGCTGACGGCGTTCTGCCCCGCGTCGACGATCCAATGGCACCCGCACGCGACGGTGCTGCTGGACGAGGCGGCGGCGTCGTCGCTCGCACTCGCGGAGTACTACCGGTACGCCTATGCCAACAAGCCCCGGTGGCAGCACCTGTGAGTCAGCGGCGCGAGAATTCCGATGCGCGCGTGATCTGCTCGTCCGACGGCCGCACTCCGGTGTAGAGGACGAACTGCTCTGCGGCCTGCAGGGCGATGACCTGAGCGCCCGTGATCACGGGCTTGTTCGCCGCTCGGGCGGCAACGATGAGCGGGGTCTCCGACGGCATGGCGACGACGTCGAACACGGCGCCGGCTGCATCGACCTGCTGTTCGGAGAACGGTGTGGAGTCGGCGTCGGGCCCACCGGCCATCCCCACCGGAGTCACGTTCACCAGCAGGTCTGCACCGACTGCGTCGGCCGACCAGTCGTATCCGTAGGACTCGGCGAGGGCCGGCCCGGTGATCGCGTTGCGGGCAACGACGGTGCCGCGGGTGAAGCCCGAATCACGAAGTGCGGCAACGACAGCCTTCGCCATGCCGCCGCTCCCGGTCACCGCAACCGACCAGTCCGTCGGAAAATTGCTCCCGGCGAGTAGGTTCGCGACAGCCTGGTAGTCGGTGTTGTAGGCATGCAGAACGCCGTGCTCGTTGACGATGGTGTTGACGGACTCGATCGCGCTCGCCGACTCGTGCATCACGTCGACCAGTTCGATCACATCCTCCTTGAACGGCATGGACACGGCGCAGCCTCGAATGCCCAGCGCGCGAACGCCTCCCACTGCGGCGGCAAGATCGGTGGTGGTGAACGCCTTGTAGACGAAGTTCAGATCCAACTCGTCGTAGAGGTAGTTGTGAAAGCGCGTTCCGATGTTGCTCGGTCGGCCGGACAGAGACATGCAGAGCTGAGTCTCACGGTCGAGGAAGCTGCGCGAGTGTGCCGTTGACATCGTTCTCACCTTACGCCGCGCACGTCGAGGCGACCGAAGCGAGAACACCCTGATCGGCCTGCGTGATCGGCAGTTCGTACTGGGCGGCGACCGAGAGATACTTGCCCGCATAGAAGCAGTGGTAGGCCGCGTTCGGTGGTAGCCACTGCGACGGTGTCTTGTCGCTCTTGCTCTGGTTGTCTGCCCCGTTCACCGCGAGCAGATTGAACGCCACGTCGTTGGCGAACCGAATGCGCTTGTCCGGCACCCAGGTGTTCGCGCCCATGTCCCAGGCGGCGGACAGGGGGTAGACGTGTAATCAGTAGCTATCAGGCAGTGCCGTTAACATCATCCTGGGGTTTGTTCCGTGAGATCGGGATGCGTGGGCGGCAGTGTTATCTAAGGCAACCGAGGTACGCCGACGACACCGCCGACACGCATCGTCTGGGTGCGTCGAATCAGGCGGGGCCGGGCGTACCTTCGAGCAAACGAAGAGGAGCGAGCCGATGGCTACCGCGCAACGCGTCACTCTCAGCGACGGTGCAACGACGTGGACGGTGATCGATAGATCGTTCAGTCTGGTCGAGCCGGTCGAGGCGTACCTCGAGTACGGTCGGCAAGTCGACTTCCGGCCGAACACGACACGCGCCTACGCGCAGAGCCTGGCCCAGTGGTGGTCGTTCCTGGAAGAGACCGGCACGTCGTGGGACGCGGTGAAGTTGCACGACTTCGGCGACTTCATTTCAGCCCTGCGTTACGGCGAACTCGCCTCGCCGATTCGTGAACTCCGCCCTCGGCCAGTACTGAGCGACGGCACGGTGAACTTACGCTTGCGCGCGGTGATGAGTTTCTACCGCTATCAAGCTGACAGCGGAGCAGACGCTGCGCCGTTCCTGTGGAAGCAAGCCCAGGTCCGATCGGGCCGCTACATGTCGTTCCTCGAGCACGTCGCCCGCCGAAACCCGCAGAAGCGAGCCACAATCCGAATTCGTCCCGCCCGCAGGGCCGTTCCAGTTTTGGCACCGACGACGATCGATGCCCTCTACGAGGCCGAGTCCGTCTACGATCCTGCACACGCGGAGTGGGACGGGGATCTGCGGTACCGGTTCCTGTGGGCGTTGCTGGCGGAATCGGGCATGCGGATCGGTGAAGCTCTCTCGTTGCAGCACCGCGACTGGAACACCGGGGTCGGTGGCGCAAGCGCTCGGGTCGCGATCGTCAGCAGAGCGCACCCGCACGGCCTGTCCGCCAAGTCCGGGGAGCGTGAAGTTCACATCGGGTCTCGGCTCGACCGGCTCTACGCCGATTACGTGTGGTGGCTTTGCGACCGCGGAGCTGATGTCGCCCTCGACGATTGGGAGAGCAGCTACATCTTTTGCAACGTGATGCGGGATCCACTGTTCGCGCCGCTGCGCACCGAGTCGGTCTACGCGCACCTGCGCTCGATGAAGCAGCGAGTCGCAGGACTGCCGAACCCCATGACGCCGCACTGGTTTCGGCACACACATGCCACCGCACTGTTGCTGGCGGGGAGCCCGGTCCACACCGTCAGCCGCCGCCTGGGCCATGCGAGCGTGCAGACCACTATGAACATCTACGGCCACGTCACCGAGGATGCCGAGCTGTCTTCTGTCGCGAATTGGCGTGAATACGTATCCGGATGGGAGTACCCGAATGTCTAATCCAGCAGCAGCTTCCTCGAACACATCGTTTAAACGCAGCCCCAAACGGCTGCACCATATCGACCCGGCGTTGGCATTAGCGGACATCGCTGACCCCGCGATCGCGCGTCAGCTGTGGGATTCGCTGCCCGACGAATGTCGGAGCGATCACTTCGACAAGAAGACGATGCCGACGCGGTATCGATCCGCAATCCGTGAGGTCAGCGCTGGTGGCGACTGGACCGCCCTGTACTTGAACTTCCGCGGACTGCCCGAGATCATGACCTGGGAGATTGCGTGGATCATCCACCGTCGCATCGAGCTCGGACATTTCGTCGGCGTCGGCGATACCAATGCCGTCTTCAAATTGCTGCGTGCCGCGATAAGTCACGATGACGAGTGCCGGTCGGCGCAATCGCTGCTGCACCGCTCACCCGAACAATGGGTGCGGGCCGCGCGGAAAGCGCAGCTGCGGGGTGCGACGATCGGAGAATCCGCGTTTTCCAACGGCACCTATCGCCTCGGGCACATGGCCGCAGTACTCGGATACGCCTACCACCGCGATCCGTGGTGGCAGCTGAACGTCTGGAATCCCATCCTCGATCCCAGAGTGCCCCAACGCGACCACGAACCGCAAGGTGGCACGGTGTTGCACTTCACCAACCTGACCAGTACTTGGTTGCGGGAGGGCGCGAAGTACTGGCTTTCGGCGGGCCTGGCCACGGAAAGGTACACCTGGAGCACGGTCCGATCGCGTCTGGACGCGCTCAAGTGGCTGCAACGCTATATCGACAACGTCGGCGACGAAGGCCCGTGTCTGACAGCCGACCCGCACAAGTTGCGGGGCTTCATCCGTGGCTTCTGCGACCTGCTTCTCGCGCACCGCATCGAGTCCGGACCGCGTAGTGGCCTCGCACTGGCTAAGAACCCACGTCGACAGATCATGTCCTCGATCGAGCAGTTCTATCAGTTCATGTATGACCACCGAGACGAAGCCTCCACCGAGCTCGGGATCAGTGCCTGGGCTGCTTTGCGGCCGGAGCACTGCGTGCTCTTTCGCCCTGAGGACAAGCCGCGACTGAGCAACGTCAAGCCACAGGACATGGTCCTCGAAGACGACGTCATGCAGCAAATCGCTGAGGGAAGCGGCCTGCTCGCGCAGCCCGTAGGGGAGGGCGGGCTCGGAGACTTGCAGGCCTTTCACATCCTGATGCTTCTGCTGCGCACCGGGCGCCGCGCCAATGAGGTCCTGATGATGGACTTCGACCCGCTGGAACCGATCCTGCGAACCTCGTCGAGCGAGAACACCGACGGCGCCGGTTTCGTCGCCCGGATGCGCTATCAGCAAACGAAGATCGAATCGAACACCGCACCCACGATCCCCGTGGACGAGGAGATCGTCACGATCATTCGAGCCCAGCAACAGCACGCCCGAGAGGTGATGGCGCAGTTCGGGAACCCTGGCGTAACGCCGAAATACTTGTTCCTCCGCATGACTGGGAACCGGCTGGGCGACAAGCCGTATCCGATGCAGACAATGCATCTGCGGTTCGGCAAGCTCACCAGCTTGCTCGACATCAGGGACTCCGTAGGCCGCCAGGTCGCGGTCTCCAAGACACACCGGTTCCGGCACACTGCGGCGACCAACCTGATCAACGCCGGAGTGCCCTTGCACGTGGTGATGCGCTACTTCGGACATGTGTCGCCGGACATGACCTTGCATTACGCAGTGACTTCGGCTCAGACCATGGAGGAGGAATTCCTCCGTTACAAGAAGGTCACTCGCGATGGACGCACCGCCTCGGTCGACAGCACCGACCTCTACGACCTGATTCAGCTCGACAAGCGAGCCGACCGCATCCTGCCCAACGGCTGGTGCACCCTGCCGCCGAAACAATTGTGCGACAAAGGAAACGCCTGCCTGTCCTGCTCGAAGTTCGTCACCGATTCCACGCACGTACCGCAGTTGCGGGCACAGCTCACCGACACCGAAGCGCTGATCGAACGCCGGCAAGCGGTGTTCACTGCGAAGTACGGCACCCCGATGGACGAGACGAACATCTGGCTGAACGGTCGCCAGGTCGAGGTCGACTCGCTCAACCGGATCCTGCTCGCGATCGACACCGTCTCCGCCACCGACAAGGCCGTTCGCGGCCCCGGAACCGCAACCTAGAGTAAGGAGAACCCAACCCATGCCCGAACACCTCACCGCCGCAGCAAGAGCGCGCCACGCCGAGACCAGAGCACGGGCCGACGCCGCGCTGCTGGCGCTCAGCAGTGCAGGCGAGCCGATCACCTTCGCAGCCCTCGCTCGCCGCGCCGAAGTCTCCACCGACTTCCTCTACAAACAGCCCGACCTACGCGCCAAGATCAACGACCTACGCGCCCAACCTGGCCATCGCCGATCCGCTCCGCGACAGTTGCTGCCCGAATCGGGACAGCAGTCCGCATCGTCCGCAGTCAGAGCACTGGCTTCACAGCTCAAAGATCTTAAACGCCGGCACGCCGAAGAGGTCGGTGAGCTGCGTAAGGCGCTCGCGGTCGCCCACGGCGAGAACCTCGCGTTACGGCGACGTTCGGGCGACACCAGCTAGCGACCGAAGAGTGAGCGGCGGTCTATCGCGTGTCTGCACTGTTGTTCAGATACGTTGCCATTGAGCCTCATCCCCAGGTCGGATTACTCTCGGAGGACCGGCCCGCATACAACAGACCGTTGGCCACTGTAAAGATATTCTGCACCCGCAAAGAAGGCCAGTTGCAGGGCCGAGCGGAGATTGGGGATCACCGTGACTGACAGCAGCGCTATTCGGACGTCGCGGTGCGACCCCATCGAGTTGGGCGGCTCTGTACCGATACCCCTGACGAGGGGGTTCGTACTGCTACGCTGACGCGGCGCTGGGGAGGGCGCGACGGGACTCGCCGGGGGGGAATACCGATGTTGAAAGCTGATCTCGACGCGTTGCGTGCATTGGGGGCGGCGATGGCCGTCACCGCCGATTCGGTGGGGTCGTTGGATCCGGTAGCTCCTATCGTGGCCGCCGCCGATGCGATGCCCAACTCGGCGTTCGGCGCAATTGCCAGGTCCGCTGCGATTCCGACCCTCGCCGCCTATCGCGGGGTGTCGGTACGTATTCGAGAAATGTCCTCTGCATCGTTGGCCTCGGCGGACAGCTACGACGACACCGACCGGGCTTTCAGCGATCAGCTCATACGTCTGAACGCCGATCGTCGATGAGCGCAACGGTCTCGCAGGTTCGCGGATGGAATCCGCTTGCACTCGTCGATATTGCCTCCGATCTTGCTGCGGTGAACGCGGAATTCGACGACTTGGTCAGCGACGTCGGCCGCGCCACGAGGGATGGTCTGAGCCAATGGGAAGGAGACGCGGCGACAGCGGCATCTGCCAGGTCGTTGGCCGATCGGCTCGCCGCGACCCATCTCGTCACCGCTGTGGACGATCAAGCGAACGAGTTCGGCTCAGCAGCAGGGCTACTGACCGAGGTCCGGACGTCGACGCTTGCCGCAGTTGACGCTGCGACTGCCGGCGGCTTCACCGTCAGCGATGCAGGTTCGGTCACCGCCCCTGTCTGCTCGTCCGGCAACATCGTCGCAGACCTGTTGTTGCAGAGCAGTTTCGATGAGAAAGCGCGCAGCCACGAGGCCGTGGTGCGAGGTCTGTTGCGCAGTGCTGCCGACGTCGACCGAATGTGTGCCGACTCGCTGCAGCGCACGATCGATGCAATCGCAGAGATCTCCGAATCGCCCGGGGCTCCCGACCGCTACAACGACGATGTTCGAGCCATTCTCGACGGCGACGCCTTTCTCCCGGCCGATCCCCGAGAGCTCGCTGGGTTCTGGGACAGCTTGACGCCGGCCGAGAAAGACGGTCTGGCGGCCTGGGACCCGACTATCGGGAACCGGGACGGATTGCCAGCGGTGGACAAGACACGCTTGAACGAGGACCTGCTGGTACCGATCACCGCGGCGGCAGAAGCCGATCTCGCCGCTATCGAGGCGCGTCATCCTGATTGGGCCAGAGGTGAGAACGTGCCGCCGACCGAAGGTCTTCTCGACGACGACCAGCAGGCTCTTCGCAAGGACTGGCAGAGCTGGACCGACGATCGCGAGGAGGCGTCCAGTGCGGTGGCGGGTCTTCACGAAGTGCGCAACCAGCTGGACCGCGATGACGATATTTCCAGATTTCTGATGAATATCGACGACCATGGCCGCGGCGTGATTGCGCTCAACAACCCGGACACCGCTAACAACGTTGCGACGTACGTTCCGGGGACAGGCACCGAATTGTCGAAGGTGGGCGGGGACATGACCCGCGCCGACCACATACTGGCCGAGGCCAACAAACTGTCACCGGGAAGCGAAAACTCGGTGGTCATGTGGATGGGCTACGACTCTCCGCCCGGCTTCTCCGACGCCGCGCGGACAACATTTGCCGACGCCGGAGCACCCCGGCTGGATAGCTTTCAGGACGGGTTGCGCGCCGCCCACGACGGCCCGCCCTCGCACAACACCGTCATCGGTCACAGTTACGGCAGCACTGTCGTCGGGCATGCGATGAGCGACGGGGGCTCGCTCGATGTCGATAATGTCGTGTTCGCGGGGAGCCCCGGGGTGGGGGTCAACAGGGCCTACGAACTGGCGCTCGATGGGGTCGATTCGGAACGGATGACCGATCACGTGTTCGCTACCGCCGCCCCGGCCGACCCGGTGACCTGGATCGGGGAAATGGCGCCCGCAGTAGCTCACGGCGCAGACCCGACCGTCGATGCGTTCGGAGCGACTGTCTTCGAGAGCGCACCGGGTAACGACTCGATCCACATACCGGTGCTGGGTGATGTCGGGTTCGACCCCGACTCGCACAGTAGCTACTTCGAGCCGGGCACACCGTCGCTGCGATCGATGGCACAGATCATCACGAACACAGGAAATGTCGAATGACTGATCGGACCGTGCAGGTCAAGCCCAGAACATCCCTCGCGATCGCACTGACTTGTGTTCTTCTCACAGTCGGATGCTCGCAGAACGGAGCAAATGACGTGGATAGCGCACTGTCGCAGGAGCAAGCACAGAATCGAACGGTCGAAGTGCTGGGTCGCTCTCTCTCGGTATTGCCGTCAGGGACACGGCTCGACGTCGAGAATCCGACGTATCCGCAGTCGGATCTGCCCAGAGGGGGATTCGGACCCTGCTACGACGACAACACCATCGATTACGGCCCGCATCGATTCGACGCCGGCTACTGGGTGGTCGGCAATGGGGTGCATCGAGCCAATCTCGACCTACTGTTGGCGAGCTGGGGCGAATGGGGCTGGACAGTCGAAGACGAAAGCAAGGACGGTGGAAAGCGGGCGTCGGCAACGACACCGGATGGGTACCGAGTATCTGCCGAACTCGGAACACCCGAGTACCTGAGCGTGGTCGGTGTGTCGCCGTGCTTCGAGATCGAGGCCGGACAGACCCCTCCGGCCGGTGTTGCTCCTCGGGCGATCGAACAACGATGACCAGCCGGTCCGACGCAGACGTCGAAGAGCTGACAGTCAAGGCCGCTCGCGTTCATCGATCCCTGACGCAGTTACGAGGCAGGGCGACATCGATTGACGGCCATGTGACAATCGAAGTCTCCATTGATGGTCGCATCACCGCGATGGTTGTTTCGCAATGGTTCTCACGACTCAGTTCGGATGCGGCCAGCGCGGTGATTGTCCGAACCCACAGCGACGCACTCGCCGACGCGGAAGCGGCGGCATCGGCAGTCCGGCGGGAGCTCACCGGAGACTATCGGGTGGCCAGAATCGTGGATCGAGTAGCGGCGGAAGGTCCGTCGCTCCATGTGGACAACAAATGGACCGATGATCGAAAGTCCATCTACGACAAATGGTAAAAAGATCAATGGACCGCGTCCTCAGCCTCACGACGGCTTTTGTCCGTGAAAGTGATGTCGAATGATGGCGCGGTGGGCGTCCTCTCGTCGTCGTTGACATTGAGCCAGGACTGAATGGGGGAAACTGCCCCAAACGCACCGTGGCCGACCAACGCGCTCAGGCGTGGCTTCATCACCTGGTGCCTCGACTACAACATCAGCGCCGAACCCGCCGAAGCCGGACTCGAATGTGACGTGCACATCCCTCGTCGCAGACTCGCCGCCCATCACCGCCACCGAGCTCGGAGTACTGGTCCCCATGGCAACCGCTTCGCCCGACGAACCCGAGGACACTGAAACCAGAACGAGGCGGACCCGCGATGAACACCACTGATAGCCGTAAGATCTCAGCCGGACGGCCAAAGGTCGCGGCTGCAGCTACCCGTGCCTCCATCGCCATCCGCGAACGCAGCGGACGCGAAGTGCCTCAGTGGATCCGTGACGCCGCAGCGGGTCGCCCGACCATCCCGTCGAAAGAACAGCTCTAACACGGGCCACAACCGGAGACTTGACGAGCGACGAAGGGTTGTCGTCAATGCAGGTGTGTCTTCACCCGATCGGCCGGTGAGGCGTGCATTATGGGTCGCCCCGGCTTGCGGGGTGGGTCGACCGAGGTTATGTGAAATGACCGGCTTTTCGTTTCATTTCGTTTCATGTAACGAAACGAAACTGAAACGGAGCTAAAGTCCTGCGGCTGTGAGCGCCCTGACCAGTCGTGCAGCGGCCTGGACCCGGTCGCTCGCGTCGACCCGCCCGCCCGGACGAAGCTCTTGTGGGACGGCGAGTTTAAGCTGCGCGTCGATGCCGAACTCGGCGCACACGGCGTCGAAGCGCTCTTGAAACTCTTCGCCCTCGGGCCGTCGCAGCACCCACCCGTCGGGGGCGCAGCGCACTGCGGTACTGCTGCGTGCGAGGTCCAGCCAGCGGTGGTGTTCGACGTGCCCGCCGGTGAACACTGGGCCGACCGCGCCTTCGATCAGCCCGGTGCCGCCTGCTTCCCGGGCGAGAGCGGCGAGGTACGGGTCGCGGTAACGCCCGTTCATCTGAGTCTTCTCGAGCATGCACACGCGGTAGCCCATCTTGCCGCCGACACTCGCGTAGATCCCGGACGTGCCTTCGCGCATCGAGCTGTACCGCACCAGGTAGTACCGCCAGTCAAGGTGGCCGGTCGCTTGTGTTGAATTGACGTAGTCGTCCCGCATCTGCCGCAGGGACACGCGGGGCACCGTCCCGACGGCGACTGCGTCCAGAACCTTGCCAAGAGCGTCGGCGGTTGGCAGCAGATGCGCGCGTGAGGTCCCCGTGAAGAGGGTCCGCCACGGCTCTGCGTTGGACGGGGAGCCGAATTGCAGGTCGCGGTTATTGCGGCGGCGTGGGTAGTTGCCAGCGGCGAGCAGGGCCGCGGTTAGGTCACTCCAGGCGTCGGGTGTGGCCATCAGCGATTCGAACGCTGTAGCGCGCTGCGCGAAAGTGGAGACGTCTAGGTCGAATGCCTGCAGCGAGCCGCGGAGCAGTGCGTGGTCTTCGAGCCTGAATAGAATCGGTGCCAGATCGGGATGCGCCGTCAGGAACTCAAACTTCGCTTGCTCGTCCTCGGCCTGCGCCTTGTTGAAGCCGTTGATCTCGCTGAGTGAACCGTCTCGGACAATGCGCTCAACGTCGGCGACGAGCGCGGGGAGCCGGTGCGGACGGAGCTCGCTCTCTGACGCCTCGATCAGGTTACGGAGCACCCTCAGCCGGCGCGGGAGGTGCCCCGACGGATCGGCACGATCAAGTAGCACCGCGAACAGGAGCAACGTCCGGCCGTAGGTGAACCGCGTGCTGCCGTAGCTCCGGCAGCACGCACCAAACAGGTCGGTGCCAGTCTCGGTCCCGAACAATAGGAGCCGGTCGGGTTGACGGGCGAGATCGGCCCGGTTTGTCGCGAAGAGCCGCTCGAACTCGTTGGCGATGTCGGCACCGCTCCACGTGTCGAAAGCATGGAACAGGAATTCAAGGCCGGTGTCGGCCTGCGGTCCGGCTGTTCCGAACAGCTGCAAGGCGCGCGTCTCGAGCCGGCCCCACCGGGGCAGGACGCCAGCGCGCCACTGGCTGACGTCGGTGATGAACGCGAAGTAGCGCAGGAACTTGTCATCGATACTGTCGTCGACACCGCGCAGGCGCCACATGATGTCCGACCATGGGCCGTCGATCCGGTGATCGAACTCGGTCGACCTGTCCCCGGACCACGCGATCGCGCGTTCGAAGCGGGCCTTGAAGTTCTCGAACGGTGTCAGTGGCTTGCCGCGCGAGTTCATCTTGATGTAAAGGTCTTCGCCCGAGCCCATATCGTCGATGGGCAGGAGCTGGAACGAGATTGCCGGGGCATCGGTGTCGACGAGGCGTTGCCAAGCGTTGTGCGGGTCGCAGCCGTTGAACCGACCGTGGATCGCGGCGATCATCACAAGCATCGCTTGGATCGTCGGGTCGTTTCTCCAGACGTACAAGTACCAGGGCTGGTCGACGATCCACGCTGCGGGGTCTGGCTCGTCGGACGGCGGCTTCGCGGTTGCGAGCTGCTCACAGAACAGCCGCGCCGTCGGTCTGGTTGCGTAGGAGAAGCGCATCCATGCGTGCTGGTTGTCGAGCTGCCCTGCACGATAGGCTAGGTACCAGTGAAGCAGAAAGAGCGTCGTTAGGCGCTGCTGGCCGTCGAGCGGCCGCAAGGTCCCATCTTCGACGTCGCCATAGACGAAGTCGAGGCCGACGCCGTTACCGCTCGTGAGGGCTTCGTGTAGAACATCGAGGAAGCGCTCACGAATGTCGGACGCGCGCGCGTCGGTGCGCCCTTGGGCATAGTCACGCTGGATGAGCGGGATCTCGATGCTTGTCACCACCGGAGCGCCTGTCTCGCTCGGCGCGAACAGCCCGGCGTACGAGGTGAGGAAGCCGGACATCAGATCCTCCCCTCGTCGAGTAGGTAAGCACCGACGTGCTGCCGCATGGCGGCCAGGTAGCCGTCTCGGTCATGCTGGCCCCAGTAGTGGATCTGCTGGCCTTCCGCGTCGGTGTAGTACTTCAGGAAGACGTTGCGCGTACAAACCGGAATGTAGGAACCGATACGGTCCCGATCGAGGATGTTGCGGCGTTTCACCTCGAAAACGGAGTTGCTGAGCGCGCTGTTGTCGTCGCTCGCCAACAGCGCGAGGTTGGCGATCGCGTCGACGTCTCCGCTGTCGCCTCCGACACTGAAGAGAGTGGTGAGCTCCTGCTCCAACGGGGCGAAGGTCTCCGCGGAGATATCGCCGATAGCGGCGTCGATACGCGCGGTCAATGCGGTGCGGGCTTCTTGAGAAATTGCCGGGAGCCCCGCGAGCGCGTCGCGGTGAAGGCGCAGCCACTCCTGCCATTGCGCTGCGCGATTCAGCTGCTCGGCGTTCTGGGCGTGGATGTGCTCGATGCTCCATCGCCGCGCCGCGTGCTGTTGAAAGGAGAACCGCTCGGCCGACAGCTTCATGCTTCGCACGGTCTCGACGTTCATCAACAGCAGCACATCGGCCGTCTTCCTGTTTCCGTACCGAAGTTCTGCGAGGTCTGATCCTTTGAGGGAGAGGTAGTCGCGGATCCACCCGTCGAGGCGAGACTCGAACTCGCGCTTCGTGCAGTCCTTCGACAGGGAGACGAGCTCGCCGAACGTGCGCCCTCGCGAGATCAGGTATCCGATCTTGTGGAACAGGTCGCGGTTGTCGTACCAGCCCATCAGCAGGGAGTGCAGCGCCACGACCTTGTTCCAGGTCTCCTGCGCCGCGTCCTCGATCAGCGGCCGGAGCGTCTCGAACGTGTGGAACAGCGGGCGGTGCTTTCCCTTTGGCCACACCGCGAGGGTGTCGAGCAAGAGCGTGATGTGAGTTGCTTCTTGGCTGGGCCGCCCTGTGACGAACGCCCACAGCTCTGGGACGCGAAGGTCCCTTTCGATGGTGTCCCACTGGGCCGCGATCTCGCGCTCGCGCTTCAGTTCGCTGGCGCGTGTGAGCAGGAGCGCCTTAACGAGTTCGGCGTCCGTGAGGGGGATCCTTCCGACGTTGAGCCGCGTGAACAACGTTGTCGACTCGACCTCTGCAGGTGCCGCGTACCAAATGACGTACACGGACTCGGACAGATACTTGTAAAAGTTGATCGCGGCGAGAGTCGGGTTGTCACGGCTATCGAACCACTCTCGAATGCACGTGACCGCCGTGAAGACGTGGAAGAAGTCGATGTTGTCCTGGCTCTGCTCCGGAGTGGGGTCCTGTAGGTAGCCGGCGCTCCCCGGCCGGGTCTCGTACTCCAGCGAGTACCTCGGGTGCGCCGTCGGTAGGTGCTCGCGGATGTACCGAAGGATTAAGAATAGAGTCGTCAGGCGCTGCTGGCCGTCGATAAGCTCCCATTTGCCGTCGTCGCGGCGTTTCGCGACGACAGGCTGCAGGAAATACTTTCGCCCGGAACTCTCGCTGATGTCGTTGAGAAGTCTGGTGACCTCGTCGCGTCCCCATCGGTAACCGCGTTGGTAGGCGGGCACCAGGAACTCGCCGACGATCTCGCCCACGAGTACCGGCCGTAACTCAGTACTCGTGTCGCTCTCCACGGCCTCAGGGTACCGGGGTGCAACGGGATTCGACCCGACGGGGTTTGCCGACGGCCGCCTGTCGTGCCAGGCGCGATCGATGTATTCGCATCGCGACCAGATACCCACCACCCATACACCCCATAGGGGAAAGTCGTTCGATAACGGCGAGCAACAGAAGGGCCCCTCCGATGAACCAAGGTCCAGTCGATTTACTGGCATGCGTAGCTATTCAAATGTGCGCTACACCGACAACCCGATCGAGGAACCGTCCTCAAATGCGATAACTCGCCAGTGCGGAGAGTGTGCCACCAGGTGCGGCGCACGCGATTGCGTTCTGTCTACTACCTCAGTAGGTACGACATGCCTCGTCAGGAAGTGGGTTCCGACACGAGAATCGCGCTGGCAGGATCTACGTCCTCGCTTGCCTGCAGAACTACGATGTCAGGGTCGAGTCCAGCGAACTCGAGTGCCACAAGACCCGCAGCGTGTGCGGAAGCGATGGACTGGCCGTTCGCGATCGAGGCGTAGAAGCGGGCCGCGTAAATGATGGCGTCGCCGTCGCCGATCTCGTCGGTCATCCCTACGGCGAAAGGGACCAGCCCGCCGGTCAGTGCATCAAGGTGTGCAGCCGAGTCGCAGGAGTTCAAAACGACAAGAGTAGGCCGCTCATCCGTCGCGCGCATGGCGCGCGCGAACGCGGTGCCGGCCACCATCGTCCCGTCGTTGGGTGCATCATCGTCGTTCTCGAAAGCAAGGATGTTCTCGTTGCTGTGCCCCGAGAAGTGGACCACGTGTGGACGAAACTGACTGACGCCGTCGAGCAGGTCTTCGGTCGTCGCAGCCGGCCTGGCCTGTAGCTCGATCATGTCACGGTGATTCGCGGTCCTCACCGCTGCAGCGATCCGTTGCTGTTCGCGTCCTATGCGCAGTCCCGACTCGCCGACTTCTGCGCCTTTGCTGTCTGCGCCTAGCAACAACACGCGTAACTTCTCGGGCTTTGGCTCCGGCAGGGTTCGCGCAGTAGTCGTCGCAACGTGTTGCGCCCGTTGTGCCAACGCTTCCGCGGCGGCGATCCGTCGCTCGTACTCACCACGCTCTGCGTCGCGTGCGCGCTCGACGCGCTTGTCCTCGTTCCTCCGCTTCTGCTCGGCGGCCTTGCGCTCCGACGCCTCGGCGGTCGCCAACCGAGTCGTAAGCCGACCCTCCTCCGTTCGCAAAGTTGCGGCCTTCTTGTCCGCCACTGCTGCGTCTTTACCCGCCTTCGCAGCTTCTTTGTCACGCCTCTCCGCCTCGGAAGTCTTGGACTTTGCCGTCGATGCGATCTTGGTCTTCGCCGCATCCGAGCGAGCTTTGGTCGCTGCGGTCGATGCGCTGGATGCTTTCGCTCTGTGTTTCCCTGCGTCGGTCTCAGCGTCCTGTCGTGCTTTCATCTTGCGCGCCAGTTCACGGCGAATCTGATCTGCACTCATGGGGACCACCTTTCCAGCGACCGTTCGGACCGAGCGGTCGCCTTCAGGCTAGATGAGACGTACGACACCTAATGCAGTACTACGTCACCCCTAACGACACCATCCGTTCGGTCGAGTGCCACTCGATGGAACAAATCAAGCCAAGTGAGACAGTGGTCGTTCAGTTGATCTGGGTTTCGAGTGCTGGTTCGTTGATGTAGACGACCTGTGGGATTTTAGGTGGTGTCGGCCGGGTCGAGAACCGGGCCGGGTTGGCGTGAAACGCTTCGGTGAGCGTGATCTGCTGGGCTTGGTCGATCGCGCATCAGTACAGGAGGCAGACGATCTCGGGGGATCGTGAAGATACTTCAGGGTCATGAACTGCACCTTCGAAAGTAGTGTCATTCGAGACTTTCGGCCATGAATGGGGATCGAACGACACCGAGGGCGAGATTCGAAGTATCGACTGGCGTTGCATCGACGGCATGTGACGTACCGCAGGTCCAGCCGACGAGTTGGCCATATTGAACGCAGACGACAGTCGCCTTGGCGGTTTTTGCGAATTCGCCAGGGAGTGCGACTGCGTGATAGTCCGGGACCCACCGCGGACGACCACACCTGAACCGTCCCTGTGGCGGACGGTAACGGATTTCGTGCAACTGCTGCCTCGCAAATATCTATGTCGCGAATGGCTGCCAAGTTAAGTCAAATCCTGGTCGGATTCGCAAAGCAACGAGCCGGCGGGAACTCCGAGTACTTCCGCAATATCGAACAGCCGCTCGTACAGCAGCCCGCGTCGACCATGCTCGACATGTATGAGCACGTTTCGTGTAACTCCGGATTCCAGCGCGAGTGCCTCCTGCGTCAAGCCTTGCTCGATCCGTAGTTGACGGATTCGAGATCCAACCTGTCCTCGATATTCATCCCAACGGCGCGCACGCGCGGGATCTGTCTGACTCGGTCGCGTGGGCACTCGACAAGTACGTCAATTCGGTATAAATAAGTCTGCCCTACTAGTAGGTCTTCGTGCGGTCATCGAAGACTGCCGTAACCGCTTCCAGGAGGTAGACCAGTGTGTGCCGACAATGATGGGGATACCGCCTGGCAGGCCAACTCCGCGGCTCAGCAGTGGCTTAAGAGAGTCGGAATACCTACAGAACCGCGGATCATCGCAGCTCTGGCCCGAGCGTTCGCGCCACATGCCTACGGTTCTGGCCGCGAGGCTTTGCCGGCACCCGATCCAGATACGGCAGAAGAAGCAATTGTCGTCTCGCTACTTCGGGCTGGGCAGGTTCCCACACCTCGATCCGTCCGCGCGCACCTGAAGCAGGCTGAAAGGAGAAAACTCGCAGCAAAGCTTGCTGCAGACGCAGAATTTCAGGCCTCCGCTGACAAGTGGTATGAGCACATCGATGCTTTTGGCCGGGTGATATCGACCGCAGTAGAACAGTTTTGGGTCGACAACAGTCGCGGCCCACTGCGAAGCGAAGCCTTCGCAGTGAAAACAGTCGTCGCGTTCTCGCAATCGAACAACCTCGCCCATCTGACCAACCCTCAGCTGCGATCGATGCTGTGCGCGGAACTCCACCGCACAGGCTGGCTCGTCTCGAACCAGAGCCGACGGTCGCTCTGTGCCGGGCCAACCCACTTTGCCTTCCTCTGCGGAAAGAAACGTCGACGAAGTTCGTACAAAATCGGTCAACAAGTTGGACGGTTCATCGGTGAATTCAGGTTCCGACATCACCGGAGCCCCACGTGGAGCCAACTCGCTAGCCTCATCAAGAATGAACGCGACCGATGCATCTTTGCGAGCGGCACCGATGCGCAAGCTCAATCGAGATGGCTGCTCACCCAAGAGTGGATCAGGATCGAGAACGGAGAAATCCGCCGCGGCGCACGAGCCAAGGCGCAGACGGCACGACGATCGGCCGGTCGTCAGAGAAGCTGGAAACCAAAATTGCTGGGATAGGCTGCCCATGTCGTTGATGGGGTCGAGTCGGGCGACCGCCAGGCCGACTTTCGCATGAGCGATGTGTCACGGCCTCTAGCGTGCTCGCATCCGGAGCGCTGGGAGGCCAGATCGTCCGCGGCTGCAAGGCAAGGAACGAGGTCGAGGACAAGTGACCAGCGACGGTGCGCACTGGGTTCGCGCGGCTCTGCAGGTGAATCCCTACGCGTACGAGGGCCGGAACGCCCCGAAGAACTTCTTCGCGAACGAGGAGGATTACAACGAGGCGCTCCTCAACGAATGCCAGGTGCAGCAGATCAGCCTAATTGCCATCACCGACCATTGGTGCGTGGACTCTGCGCGTGGTTTGGTCGATGCCGCGGCGGCTCGCGGCATCGTTGCACTGCCCGGATTCGAAGCGAACTCATCTGAGGGCATCCACGTACTCGTCATCTTCGAAGCTGACACCGACTTTTCTGCAGTCAATGCCGCTATTGGTGCATGTGGAGGGTCTCCAGGGTGCGACAACGGCACGGTCGGAGCATCTTATGCAGTAATTATGGAAAAGATGACAGCTATCGGTGCCCTCCCCGTTCCCGCACACGTCAACGTCAAGCCGGCGGGGATGCTCACGACTCGATCCGGGCAGCCTCTGGCCACGATGATCAAGCATCCAGATCTGCACGCCATCGGCATCACGCCGACAACCGAAGAGACTAGGGACCAGCAAGCGGTAGTCGGGGGAACTGGCCTGTTCGAGCGGACACACCCCCTTGCCGTTATCCACGCGGATGACGTGATGGGGCCTCGCCAACTCCGCACTGACGGTTCCAGCAGCTGGTTCAAGGTCAGCACCTCGTCCCTCATGAGCCTCAAGCTCGCTGTTCGGACACCGGAAACACGCGTTTCCCTCACCGATCCCGCCGTCGCCCCGCGCCCCGTAATCAGGAGCGTCTCCTGGGTTGGCGGTTACCTCGACGGGGTCAAAATTCCGATCTCGGCGGATCTCACGGCCCTCATTGGTGGGCGAGGAGCTGGGAAATCGACGGTTATCGAGAGCATCCGCTACGCACTCGGTATCGATGCTATTTCCCGTCAAATGAAGACCGACCACAAGAACATGGTCGACAATGTGCTCCACGCCGGCACAATCGTTCGCCTCGAGGTTGACTCTGTGACACCCACTACCCAACGGTTCACCATCGAACGAGAAGTACCGCATCCGCCGGTTGTTCTGGACTCCGGTGGCAAGCGCACCAAGCTCACGCCGCAGGACGCAATTGGGCCTGTCGAAATCTTCGGACAACACGAACTTGCTGAACTGGCAGGCGACTCGACAAGTGTCGCCGAGCTCGTACGCCGATTCGACGGCTCGAGTAGCGGCGACGCCGATCTCGCACGAGCCCTTGTGAAGCTTCAGAACAACCGAGAAGACCTCAAGCGAGCTGAGGACAGCGAGCTTGAACTCGAGGGCGAGCTTGCCCAAGTCGGCCGACTGGAAGAACAGGTCAGCCATTACGAGCAGACCGATGTGCCCGCAAAACTTGCCGGCCAGCAAAGGCTCGCGCAGGACCAGGCCATCTTCAAAGAAGGCAAGGCGCGTGTCGACGCCGCGCGTCACCACTACGACACGTTCCTCCATGCGCAGGAAGTTCGCGATCTAGCGGCACCAATCGACGACATCGAACGTGCCCCGCAGGTGGCCCGCCTGCAGCGAGTTGAGGCTGCGATCACGCAGCTCCATCTCAAGCTCGCCGAACTTCATGCGCAAGCGACCCAAGCCATTAGTGCTGCCGATGCCGAAATCGAGGCGGCCCGACAGGAATGGGAGGCTGCTACCGCCGACGAGTTGGCGGGGTACGGAGAAGTACTGCGAGAGCTGAACGAGAAGGGCTTGCAGCCCGATAAGTACGTCGCTACCAAGGCCGAGCTGACGGAACTACGGACCTCGAAGCCGCGGCTCGACGCACAGCATGAGGAAATAAGGAAGCTCCTCGCCCAGCGAGACGCGCTTCTCGGCGAACTACGAACTCATGAGACTCGCCGGACCGAGCAGCTGCAAACCGCAGTACGCGCAGCGAATGAGGCGACGGGCGGCGTGGTCGTCGTGCGGCCGGTCCCGACTTCGGACCGCAGCTCCATCCTTGACGTCATCAAGAACCACACGAGCAATCAGCGCACTCAGATCACGGCCGCCGTCAACGCGGCCGATTTCTCGCCGAAGGCCCTCTCAACAGCCATTCGTACGGGTGCCGATGCGCTTGCTGACTTCGACATTCGGGGCGCGCAGGCCGCTGGCCTCGCCACAGCGGGGGAAGCGTTGGCTCGTGAGCTGGAGGAGTTGTCGGTCGACCTGGCCGTCGAGGTCAAGCTCAAGATCGACGGAAGTTCTGGGCTCCGAACGATGGATCAACTATCGAAGGGGCAGCGAGCTACCGCGCTCCTGTTGTTGCTGCTCGGCGCATCCAATGCGCCGCTCATCATCGACCAGCCAGAGGACGACCTCGACAACAACTTCGTTTACAAGGGAATAGTCCGCAATCTCCGGATACTGAAGGGCAAGCGGCAAGTAATCACCAGCACCCACAACGCCAACGTCCCGGTGCTCGGAGACGCTGAACTAATCATCGCGCTTGAAGGTGATGGGACACACGGCAAGCCGTCCGAAGGTGGGATCGGTTCACTTGACGACAAGACGATTCGGGCGCTCGCCGAGAATATCCTGGAGGGTGGACCGGCAGCGTTCAATGCCCGTCACCACCTGTACGGATTCTGACCCGAGACCGGCGAGCTTCGGGTGAAACACGATGCTGTGCGTAGTGATGAACCTGGATCGACGAGGTGCAGCCGACACGACGGGTCGACCTCGCGGCGAAGTAGGTGCCGACCACTAGTGTTCGAGGCGTGCTCGCAGTCCGTCAGTGACTGGATCGATGAGACCTGAGTACCGCTGATAATTTGGAGTGCCTTTGTCTGTCCTGTCCAGCTTCGTGTGGAGTGTCGCCGACACCCTGCGGGGCCCTTACGCCGAAGCCGACTACGGCTCGGTGATCCTGCCGTTCACGGTGCTGCGCCGCTTAGAGTGCGTATTGGAGCCGCATCGCGACGCAATGGCCGAGATCGTGGCTAGTTTCCCCGGCGAGCAGCAGCGGCGCACGCACCTGAAGATCGCCACCCGCACCGAGGACCGCGCCGGGCTGTCGTTCTGGACCGCGAGCGTCTACACGCTGAAGAAGGCGCTGCAGGACCCCGACAACCTGGCTGAGAACCTCATCGACTACGTCGGCGGCTTCTCCTCGAACCTCGACGTATTCAGATCTTTCGGTTTTGAGAACGTGATCCGCACGCTCGACGAGCGCGACAGGCTCGCGCAGGTCGCTCGCCACTTCGACAGGATCGACCTGTCACCCGACGCAGTCTCGAACGCCGACATGGGCGACCTGTTCGAGAACCTCATCTACCGATTCGCCGAGTCCGCCAACGACGGCGCCGGCCAGTTCTACACGCCGCGCGACGTCGTGCGGCTCCTGGTCGACCTCGTATACGCCGAGGACACCGAGGCGCTGCGAGACCGCGGCACCGTCCGCTCGATCTATGACCCGACCGTCGGCACCGGCGGCATGCTCACCGTCGCCGACGAGCACCTGCACGGGCTTAACCCGGACGCGTCCACAGCGCTGTTCGGCCAGGAAATCAACCCGCGCACGTACGCGATCTGCAAGGCCGACCTACTCATCAAGGGGCAAGACCCATCCAACGTCCGGCAGGGCGACACGCTCGTCGTCGACAAGTTCGAGGACCGTCGCTTCGACTACGTGCTGTCTAATCCGCCGTTCGGGACGGACTGGAAGGCCGTCGAGTCTGAGGTGAAGAACGAACACGCTCGCGGGGGGCATGGGCGTTTCGCACCGGGGCTACCGGCCGTCGGCGACGCGGCCATGCTGTTCCTGCTGCACGTCGCCTCGAAGATGCGCGACGTAGACGACAGCGGCCGCGGCGGCAAGGTCGGCATTGTCCTCAACGGCTCGCCGCTATTCAACGGCGGAGCAGGCTCAGGGCCCTCGGACATCCGCGGCCACATGCTTGAGAACGATCTCGTTGAGGCCATCGTCGCTCTGCCGAACGACATGTTCTACAACACCGGCATCGCCACCTACCTGTGGATCCTGTCAAACTCTAAGCCTGAGAAGCGCATGGGCACCGTCCAGCTCATCGACGCCACCGGCTTGGGGTCGAAGCTAAAAAAGTCCATCGGCTCCAAACGTGTCGAGATCGCCGAGAAGCACCGTCAGGCAATCGTGAGCGCCTTCGCCGGGACACAGGATAAGGACGTCGAAAATGTCGTTCCGGTAAAGGTCTTTTCTAACCTCGACTTCGCCTACTGGACCCTAACTATTGAGCGCCCGCTCCAGCTGCGGTTCGAATGCACCCCGGAACGGATCAGTGCGGTAGCTGAGCACAAGACGCTGGGTAAGATCGACGGCCTGACTCAAGCGCTTGAGTCGTTCGGCGACACCGCCTACCTCAACCGCGAGGAGTTCAACAAGGCGCTCGGCAAATCTCTCGGAGACACCGATCTGCGACTGACCACGGCGCAACGGAAGGCCCTGTGGCAGACCATCGGCGTCCACGACGAGACAGCGGATATCTGCCTACACGCTTCAGGATCATGCAAGGGGGAGCCGGAGCCCGACGCCGCGCTGCGGGACACCGAAGACGTCCCGTTCGGCTGGGGTCGATATCCCAAGTCGCACGATTTCCTGGAAGAGACTGTGCAGGCCTACTTCGACGCCGAGGTGAAGCCCCACTTCGAGGACGCATGGATCGACTGGGACAAGACCAAAACCGGCTACGAGATTCCGTTCACCCGCCACTTCTATACCTATGAGCCACCGAGGCCTCTCGAAGAGATCGACGCGGACCTTGAGCGAGTAGTCGGCGAGATCATGACGCTGCTACGCGAGGTGGAGTCGTGACCAGACAACGCTCGACTCGTACGCTTCGAGAGCTCCTTCGCAATGGGTTGTTCATTGACGGAGACTGGGTCGAATCTAAAGATCAGGATCCAAGTGGAACGATCCGCCTGACCCAGCTGGCTGATGTTGGCGAGACTTTATGGCGCGACCGAAGTGATCGATGGATGAACGAGGAGCAGGCTCGCCGACTCAGGATCACCTATCTGCATCCAGGTGACGTTTTGGTGGCCAGAATGCCGGACCCGCTTGGGCGCGCGTGCCTGGTGCCCGAGACGATCGGGCGAGCAGCTACCGTTGTTGACGTGGCTGTCCTTCGGCCTTCACCTCAATCGATTGACAGCCGGTACCTGATGTACGCGATCAATTCGCGCCCAGTTAGGAGTCAGATCGAGCTTCTGCAGGCTGGAGCAACTCGTCAACGTGTGTCTAGGAAGAACCTGGGTGGAGTTCGAGTTCCGTTTGTTCCGGCCGACGAGCAACACGCCATCGCCGACTACCTGGACCACGAGACGGCCGGGCTCGACGCCCTCGTGGCCAAGCAGGAAGAGTTCATTGAGCTGCTGCGGGAGCGGAGACTGAGTGAGGTCTCGGATTCACTTGCACGACTAGGACCGCCCAACACTCAGTTGCGTCGAGTGGCGTATATCCAGACGGGGGTCACACTCTCGGGCGAAGGCGATACTTCGCACCCATCCTGGCCCTATCTTCGTGTGGCCAATGTTCAGATGGGCAGGGTTGACCTGTCGCACGTCAAGGAGATCCGTCTTTCCGCCCGGGACGCGGCTGGGTCAATGCTCCGTGCGGGGGATGTACTAATGACAGAAGGCGGCGACATAGACAAACTAGGACGGGGCACCGTGTGGGACGGCTGCATCAGCCCAATGGTTCATCAGAACCATGTTTTCGCTGTGAGGGCCGAGCCTGGGCGTCTGGTTCCACACTATCTCGCCTGGTGGCTTGACTCGTCGATAGCTCGGGAATATTTCTACCTCACTGCCAAGAAGACTACGAACCTCGCGTCCACCAACAAGACCGTCGTCGGCCGGCTACCGATACATGTTCCCGATCTAAACGAACAGCAAGTGACCGTCGCGCAGATTGTCGAGCGGACCAACCGCATCGACGCTCTGATGGCCAAGGCCAGTCAGCACATCGCTCTTGCTAAGGAACGTCGCTCGGCGCTGATCACGGCGGCGGTGACCGGACAGATCGATGTGCGAACCGCAGCGTCACAGAAAGCGAGTTGAGAACCTTGGCAAGAATCGACGGCACTCGCGAAGAAGCGTTCGAAACGGAGATCGCGAAGTATCTCGCCGAGCATGGCTGGGAGTACTCCGAAACCGACGATGGGTATGACAAAAATCGGGCGATTTGGCCCGCGGACGTGCACTGGTGGCTGAACGAGACGCAGACCGAGGAGTACGCGAAGGTCGTCCGTGTGGGAACCGCTGCAGAGCAGGCCGACCGCGAGGCGCTACTGGACTCGCTCGTGTCGCGGCTGGACACGCCTATGAGCTCGGGCGGGGGCACGCTCAATGTGCTGCGTCGGAAGTTCTCCCACACCCGCGGGGCGACGGCTCACTTGCGGATGTGTCAGTTCAAGCCTGCCACCACGCAGAACCCGACCACCACCGAGCATTACCGGAAGATGAGGCTGCGCGTCGTCCGGCAGGTGCATTTCTCACCGAAGCGTGGGGACAACCGCTCGATCGACCTGGTGCTTTTCGTCAACGGGCTGCCCGTGGCGACGGTCGAGCTCAAGTCGTTCTTCAAGCAGGAGTGGCGCACGGCGGTCAGTCAGTACCGCAACGACCGGAACCCGGCGGGGCAGCCGTTGCTCGGATTTGGCACCCGCGCCCTAGTTCACTTCGCCGTCGACGACGACCAGGTTCACATGACCACCAAGCTTGCGGGAGAAAAGACCTACTTCCTGCCCTTTAACCGCGGACGCAAGGACACCGGCGCTGCGGGTAACCCGCACAACCCCAGCGGGGCCGCCACTTCATACCTGTGGGAGCGGGTGCTCCAACGCGACAACTGGCTGGCCATTCTCGGCTCACAGATATTTCTCAAGGCCGAGGCGGAGGAGGACCCGGCTACCGGAAAGATCAGGCGATCCACGACGCTGATGTTCCCGCGTTACCACCAGTGGCGCGCGGTGAGAAAGCTCGTCGAGACCATTGCTGAGGAGAAGCCCGGCAGGCGCTATCTCATCGAGCACTCGGCCGGGTCGGGGAAGACCAACACAATCGCCTGGACCGCGCACCGGCTCGCTCGGCTTCACGACGCCGCCAACGAAAAGGTCTTCGACAAGGTCCTCATCGTCTCCGACCGCCGCGTACTCGACGCGCAGCTGCAGCAGGCTGTCGAGCAGGTCGACGACACTGTCGGCACCGTCGCCGTTATCGACTCTGCAGCTGTGCGGCGATCCGGTGGCTCGAAGTCGCGTGCGCTACTGGATGCGCTGACCGGCTCGGCGCTAATCATCGTCGTCACGATCCAAACGTTCCCGTATGTCAAGGGCCTGTTGGACACGACGCTGGGCGACAAGAACTTCGCCGTAATCATCGACGAAGCCCATACTTCGCAGTCCGGCAAAACGGCGTCGGACCTGAAGAAGGTCCTCACTGAGGGCGGCCAGGTCGCGACCGACGAGGAAGTCGACTCCCAAGACGTCGTGAACGAGATCGTCGAGGCCGACGACGCGCGCGAGGCGCAGATCGCCGCCGAGACGGCGGCCAGGGCCGGTGCTCGGAATGTGTCGCTGCTGGCCTTCACCGCCACGCCGAAAACGAAGACGAAGGTGCTGTTCGGCCGCAAGGACGAGGACGGGAAGCCGGTGTCCTTCGACGTCTACCCGATGCGGCAGGCGATCGAGGAAGGCTTCATCCTCGACGTGCTGCGCGGCTACCAGACCTACAGGACCGCGTTCGAGATCGAGCAGCGCGGCGCGGACGGCGTCGTCACGGGCATCATGGCGGACAGCGACGACCGCCTTGTCGACCCGAAGGTCGCGGCCCGCAAGATCATGCGGTTCGCGAACCTACACCCGACGAATATCGGCCAAAAGGTCGAGATCATCGTCGAGCACTTCCGCGCGAACGTCGCCCAGCTCCTCGACGGCCACGCCAAGGCGATGGTAGTCACGGACTCCCGCCAAGCCGCGGTGCGATACAAGGTCGAGGTAGACAAGTACCTCGCGCAGAAGGGCTACGGCTACCAATCCATTGTCGCCTTCTCCGACAAGATCAGCGACGACGAGTACGGCCTGACTGATGTCACCGAGGCGTCGATGAACCCCGGCCTCGGCTCGGACCTCGCGCGGGAGTTCCGCCGTCCCGAGTATCGCTTGATGCTTGTCGCCGACAAGTTTCAGACCGGCTTCGACCAGCCGCTGCTGTGTGCGATGTACGTCGACAAGAAACTCCCAGACGTGCATGCCGTCCAGACACTATCGCGGCTCAACCGCACCTACCGAGCGCCGTCGGGGGAGGGGAAGAACCGTACCTTCGTGCTCGACTTTGTCAACGACCCGGCCGAGATCCGCGAAGCATTCCTCACGTACTACCTCGAGGCCCACATCGAGACCGAGACCGACCCGAACTTGGTGCACCGGCTCGCGACCAAACTGGCCCAGGCGCGGATATACACCATCGAGGACGTCGAGCGTTACGCGAAGGCGTGGTGGACGCCGACGCAGTCGCACGCGGCGCTCGCGGCTGCCGTGACCCCGGCCCGCGACCAGTTCGCGCAGCGCTGGGCCGAGGTGACGGACCAGCAGGACAGTCAGGGCTTAGACGAGCTGCGGACCTTCCGCAAGGACTGCGGCTCTTACGTACGCCTGTACGACTTCATGTCGCAGGTTGTCGACTACGCCACCAGCGATTTGGAGAAGCTAGCCGAGTTTCTTCGGCAGCTCGTACGGCTGCTCCCCTCCAACGACCCGGGAGCGGACGCCGACGTGTCCGGCCTTGAGCTGCGCCGCGTCCGCCAGATCGAGCAGGGCAAGGCTGATATCGGCCTCTCCGGCGACCAGAACACGCCCGGTCTGTCCGGCATAACCGGCGTCGGGTCCGGAGTGTCCAGGCCCGATCCGCAACAGGAGTTGCTGTCGGACATCATCGCTCGCATCAACTCGCTCTTCGGCGCAGAGTTTGCCGACCCGCAGATCGCGGGCTTCGTCATCGCGGCCGCAGGGATGGCCGAGGAGGACCAGCGCATCGCCGACCAGATCGACCACAACGCCGTCGACCAGTTCCTGGCCTCGCGGGAGCTGCGCGAGACTCTAACGGACGCTGCCGTGCTGAACGAAGGCGCGTTCGGCAAGCTGACCGGTGCGCTGACCGGCGAGAACGAGCGGGCCGACGAATTCATCCGACTGATCGGGCAGTACCTGTACAAGTCGCGCAGGATGCGGATGGTGGATGCGGCGGATTTCGACGACGACCATTCGGTCGAGAACGAATAAGGCGATGGCGACGAAAAGCGCTCCACACCCCGCGATTCTCGCGGTGCTCCAAGACTTAGAGTCCGTGCCGTACACCGACGGTGACCGCGGCCCGGTTGGCTTGGACCATGCGACAAGTGTGTCCTTGGCGAGGGCCCTTGCCGTCGGCGGGCTCAGTCGCCTCGATCCGGGTCTCACGACCGTCGAGATCTGGGACCCTGCGGCTGGCTTGGGGTTCGCTGGTTTCCTGCTGGTCGAAGCGCTTCAGGCGTCAGGAGTCGAGATCCGCTACCGCGGCCAGGACATTAACGAGGCCGCCGCGTCCGCGAGCCGTCTTCGATTCAACGCGGTCCACGACGCCGAAATCGCTCAAGCGGACACGCTGGCGCACGATGCCTTCAAGGACTTCAGCGCCGACCTGGTGATTGTCGACGCGCCTTGGGGGTTGGACTGGCGGGGCTCGGCCTCGCACGTGGAAGCGCGGCAGTCAAAAGGTGAGTTCCGTTTCGGTCTTCCGCAGCGCTCCGACAGCACCTGGCTATTCATCTCTTTAGCCCTTGAAAAGCTTCATCCGGCTGAGCAGGGCGGGGGACGAGTCGCGGCATTGGTGAACCCGGGCGCTTTGAGTTCCGGCGGCGCAACCGCTGCGGTGCGGAAGCGGATAGTCGACGAAGGCCTTCTGGAATCGGTCACTCGGCTTCCCGACGGCCTGGCACCGAACACTCAGATCCCCCTTTACCTCCTTACATTCTCGAACAACGCCAGGGACGTCACCCGGGGCAGAGCGATGGTTGCCGACTTGCAAACGATGTTCACTACGGACCATCACCGAAGGTCGATCCCGGTCGAGGCGTTCCACGAGCTCGAATTCGGGCTGCGGACGACGAAGTCAGGCGCCCGCAACCGCACCATCAGCACTCGCCAGTTCACGCGACGGGACGCACGGCTGTCGCGCACCACTAAGGAAGGCAATCAGCTCTCTTGGCGCGTCACCACCCACAACAACACGGGAATCGACGGTGGTTTGCTGGAGGCCCGCTATGGGCCCCACTCCGGCGTCTCGCTAATCGAGGAACCGCGCGAGACCGTCGACCTCGATCCCAGTCACGTCTTCAAGGACGACTCGCGCGAGCTGCTGAGAGACATGGCCGCAAAAGGCTGGCCCAGCCGGCGTTTGAGCAGTCTCTTAGCCCGCGAGCCCTGCATTGAAACTGATCCGGATGACGAGCAAGACGGGCTGTATTTGTTCGTGCCAACCAGCCGGGGGGGCAGAGCCGCCACGGACCTATCCGAGACGACCGCCGGCGGTCGTGTCCTGGCGATCCAGCTCGACGACGACTCGATCTACCTACCCTTCATGGCGGCGTGGCTCAACTCGGAGCAGGGCATTGCCAGTAGGCTCCATGCGATCGACAAGGGAAGCTCGGGCCACCACCTTAAGGTACTGCGGTCGGACCCCAACTCATTGATGCGTTGGGCCGACGAGCTCCTCGTGCCGGTCCCGGATCTCCGCGTTCAGCTCTCCCTCGCGGCGGCGGATGAGCGGCTCAGCTCTTTCCAGACTGACCTCGGCACCCGACGAGCGAGCATATGGTCATCCCCAGAGGACGCCGACGAGGTGGTAAGCAAGGTCGCGGCCGCCTTCGACGACTCGTTGACGTCGTGGCTCGACCAGCTGCCATACCCGATCGCATCGGCGCTGTGGACCGCGGAGTCCGCCCAGTCGGCGGGGGAACAGCAGCGCGCCTATCTACACGCCTGGGAGGCGATCGTGACCTTCCACGCGACGGTCCTCCTCTCCGCGAGCCGCGCCGATCCGGGTGGCAGCAGCGAGACGGAGGCCGCTATTCGTCAAACCCTGCATGAGCAGCACCTGGGCATCGAGAAGGCTTCGTTCGGAACCTGGGTGGTGATCGTCGAAAAAACGTCAAAGAACCTGCGCAGCGCGATAGAGGACGGTGACGCCGATGACGTGGCACGTGTCCGCCGCGCGTTCGCCGAGCTTGGCCGCGCCGGAATCGAGCGGCTGATCTCGAAAGAACTCGTCAACAAGTTCAAAGAGGTGAATACCAAGCGCAACCGGTGGTCCGGCCACACGGGGTACACCTCAGAGCGGGAGTTGAGGACGCAGGTCGACTCGCTCGAGTCGGACCTCCGAGAGCTCCGCGGGCTCCTCGAAAACGTTTGGTCACAGCTCATGCTGGTTCGCCCCGGCAGCGCCAAACGCCGTCGCGACGGCCTCGTCCAGACCGCCGAGGTCGCAGTAGGGACTCGCACGCCTTTTGCGGCCCGGGAGTTCGCTGTGGGGGAGCAGATGTTCGAGGACGAGCTGTACCTCGTCCGGGATGGATCGCAGTCGCCGCTGTGCCTAGGTCACTTCGTGCAGCTTCGCGCCGCGCCGAGCAGTGCCCAGTTCACCACGTATTTTTACAACCGGACCGAGGGGCGCAGCGTGCGCATGGTCAGCTACCAGTACGGGCCGGAGAGCGAACTGCAGGACGACGTGAAGAGCCTCCTCTCGGATTTTGGGGGACTCGCCGACGCAGTCGCCGATGACCATCATGGAAGGACGTAAGGGCACAGCCTCACAGCCGAATATAGGACTACAATTTCCGGTGTGACCATCGCCGTCTGCGAACGTGAGGTACCGCAATGGATACTCGACAACGGAGAGGCCGCCTAACTACTCCATCGGCCGACCCGACCTCAAGGGAGCCATTTAATGATCTCCGCGCTACCGACTGCTCGTAGCTTCGACCAGCTTGTCGGCCCGTACTACGACACCTCGGGTCTGACCCAGTGGTGGGGCGTGAGCCGGCAGGCCGTCGCCAGGGCCGCATCGTCCGGAGACGTGATCGCCTGCCAGCTCGACGGCGGCGGATGGGTCTATCCCGCCTGGCAGTTCACCGACTCGGGAACGGTCTACCCGGACCTGGTGACCTTGTGGTCGATACTGCACGCCGCGGCCGACGCCTGGACCTGCGCAACCTGGATTCGCAGTCCGCTCGCCGATCTCGATGGCCGCAGCGCAGCGCAATGGGTCACCGAAGGGCGCCCGATCGAGCCAGTACTTGAGCTCGCACGCGCCGACGCGCGTAAGTGGGCGACGTGACCCGCGACCCGGTCGAATTGCGCCTGTCCGCGAATGATCGCGACTGCCGATAGCGAGTGAGTAGCGGATCGCGTCGACACTGCGCGGAAGCTCGATCAGGCTGCTAGCGTCGAAAACCGTACCGGCTTCGCAGTCACGCATTGTGTGTCAACCGAGGCCCCGGTTCTGCCCCGAATGTTGAGTGCGCCAGGGGGATTTGGACCGGGTCAGTCGCCCGTGGGGGCCGTCGTTAGCTGTACAGCGTCGGTCCTCGAAGGCAGTGAAAGACACGCCACACCCTGTCGGTCTTCTCTACTCACCCCGTAAGTTCTCGGAAGCGTAGCGACGACAGCTGCCTTGCTATCGAACTCACGACGCTGCTCGTTCACTGAATACGATTCGCAGCCTCGGTATCGGAGGCGATCGGCTGGCCCGGACAGGTGGACAGGACACTTGCGATCGCGGTCTTTTCCGCCTCGGTCACCCACAGTCGATACCGAAACTTGACCGCGACTTGACGGGCCACATAGGCGCACCGGAACGTCTTGTTCGGAGGCAGCCACGATGCGGCATCGGAGTCGCCCTTCGCCATGTTGGGGGCCTGAGTGGTAGCGATGAGATTGAGCGGATCATTCGCCAGATTGACCCGCTCGGCGACCGACAATTGCTGCGCGCCCTTTTGCCACGAATCACTCAGAGCGACGACGTGCTCGATTGGGACGAGCGGCGAAGTAGCCTCCCCCCGAACGAAATTCGATGTTGTCCCGGTATACGGATCGTGGAGAACTCCCGTCTGCACCACACACGGCGGCGAAGCAGCCGCCACACTCGATCGGACCTTGCACGTGATGTTCACCAGGTCGCGGGAGAGTATGTCCTCACGGGTGCTCAACGAGTTCCCGCCCCACAAAACGGTGTTCGCATCAGTCCACGCGGCCCCGAATGCGCTGCGCGCATACCCCGTCTTCGGCGCACGCCCCTTCACAGCGAGCTGCTCCAACACCGACAGCGCCGACAACGCCCCGTCGACCTCAACGCCAGGTAAAACGGTCCCTGGCGAAGCCGGAGCGGCCAAAACCGACCCACCCTCTTCCGGCAGAGCCGAGCAACCGGACACAGCGACGATGAAAGCCACAGCCGCCGCGGCACCCATCGCTCGCCTGCGCATCACAACGTCACCGTTTCGGTCAGCGGCATGGCGTCGACGCCCTGACCAGTAAAAGCGAGACGCCCAGTTGACAAAGCTGCAGATAAAACATGGTCGATCTGGATTTGTCCGGCGTCGGACTTGGTGAACAGCATCCGCTCGCCGGAGTACGGATCTGCGAGCGAACCCGCCAGCACGACGCAGTTGCGGGTGCCTGCCCGGAACTCGACCTCGGTCATCGACAGCGCCAGGACGTTGTCGCGGGTACCGCAGCCGTCGTGACCGCCCGGCCCGTCGTAGTCGTCCGTCCACGCCGGGCCGAACACACACCCTTCACCGCTCTTGCATCCACGCTCGTAGCCGAGGGGATCGGGTCGCGCAGCGACCACGCGAACCTGGGCGAGCAGCTCCTCGATCTGTGTGCGAGTAGGACTACCCGGAGCCGGTTCGGCGGGGGAGAAACCAGGAACGACGGGCCGGTCGCACGAGCCGAAGACCGCCATCACCGCCGCAGCGACCACCAGCAGGACCGCTACCCACAGTTTTCTCACACACGTCCCATCGTCGATCTTCTCGGTCGGTCTTCGGTTCTTGCGACAGCAGTGTGCCGTACGGGACCGACAGTGATCCGCTGCCGCGGAACCGGCGTCAGCGAACCTCGACGACGACCTTGCCGAGCACGTGCCCGTTCTCGACGAGCGCGAGAGCCTCGCCTGCTCGCTCGAGCGGGAAGACATGGTCGATGCGCGGGCGAAGGACACCCGACGCGGTCAGATCCGCCAGCCGCGCGAATGCTGCGGTGCTGCGGTCACGTTCGACTCCGGAACCACCGAACTGGGCTGCCGACACCGGATCTGCGACGCTGACGATCGGTACCCCCGCCGTCACTGCGGTCGCGGCGGCGCGCAACGTCGCGCCTCCGACGAGATCGACGATGCCGGTCACCGGTCGCGAGATCGCGTCGACGAAGTCGGGGCCCGATTCGACGAACTCGGCCCCGAGGCTCTCGATCCACTCCTGTTTACCTGCGCTCGCGACCGCGAGAACGTCGATCCCATCGGCTCGCGCGAGTTGCAGAACGGCCGAACCCACGCCGCCGCCCGCGCCGAGCACCAGGATGGAATCACCCGCGGCCGGATGAAGTCGGCGTAGCGCGTCGTACGCGGTGCCGGCTGCCACCGGAAGGGTGGCCGCGGCTGCCCACGAGACGGCCTCCGGCTTGTGTGCAGTGCTCGACGCGTTGAGCACGGTGTACTGCGCATAGCCTCCGAATCCCGCGGCGGTGGCTCCGAACACGTGGTCGCCGATCGGGAAGTCCACCACACCGGAGCCCGCCGCTACGACGGTGCCCGATACCTCCCGTCCCAGAACCGCGGGCAAGGTGATCTGCACGGTGTCCTTGCGATTGCCCTCCCGCACCTTCCAATCCGCTGGATTGACCCCGGCGGCATGTACCGCGACGAGAATTTGCCCGGGGCCCGGCTCCGCGACGGGTAGGTCGAGAAGGTGCTCGGTGTCGGGTCCGCCGTATTCGCTGAAGCCGTACGCGATCATGCGCCTACTGTGCCTTACCGGTCGGATCGATCGGTAGCGCAACGCAGAGACTCGCTCGGAGCGCCTCGCCTCGGCGGTGTCGGTGACTGCTGATTGGATGGACCGATGTTGCACGGTTTGTGGTCCCCCGGTGCCGGGCTGATGCTGTGGGACGACGAAACCACCACCGGCGACGAACCCGCGCTGCCCCAGACTCACGCGCATGTCCTGACCAAAACGTTCCGGCACCGTGCCGAGGTGTCGTTTCCGGCAGCGGGACGGAGGGCTACCGCGCCGGCCCCGGTGCAGGTTCCGGCCATCGCGCTCGCGCCGCACGATGCGGTCGAATTACTGCTGCGGACGCCGTCCGAGCACGCGTTGATCTCCGGTGATCTCCGCTATCTGGCGCACGTCGCCCGCGGAATCGAACGCTGGGTCCGTGGCGGCCGCGTCGTTCCGGCCCTGAAGTTGATGGACGGGCAGTGGTGGCCTCGCTGGCGTCTGGTCGGCGGCGAACGTCAACGCGCCTGGGCAAGCGAGCTCGCCGTCGCGATGCCGTCCGTGCAGCGCGCCGGCGAGCGGCCCAAGAGGATTCTCGACGACATGGTCGAAGAGCTCACCGATCCGATCGTCAGATCGGTTCTGGGCAGACCCGACTCGGAACATCCGCTGTTGTCGGCCCTGATTCGCGATGATCCATATCCCGATGGCACTCAACAGGTTTCGACGCTGCTCGAGAACTGGCGCGGAAGCCTCACCGTCGACGAGCCGTCCCTGGTGCTACGCCTGCTCGAACCCGATGACGACGAGGTCGCCGCCGAGAGCGCCTCCCCGGAAGAGGTGGAGTCGTACTGGACGCTGCAGGTGTGTCTGCGCGCGGACGGCGAAGCGCCGCGACCTGTTCCGATGAGCCGCAAGGTTGACGCGACCCTGCTGTCTATCGCGGTGCGCAAACTCGGCGAAGCTGTGGCGGCGTACCCGAGGCTGCGTGATCTGCCGTCGCAGGAAGGCACCCTCGATCTGCTGCTTCCGACGTCGGTGGTCATCGACCTCGTCGAGCACGGTGCGACGGCACTGCAGGCCACCGGTACGACGGTTCTGCTTCCTCGGGCCTGGACGAGATTGGATCCGTCGATGCGGTTGCGCGTCGAGTCACCCGCGGTGACGAAAGCGGCCGCCGACAGGGCGGTCGGCATGGACGAATTGGTGTCGTACGACTGGCAACTCCAACTCGGCGACATGGTGCTCACCGAGGTGGAGATGAACAGGCTCGCCGTCTCGAAGGGCGATCTCGTCAGGCTCCGCGGTCAGTGGGTGTTGGCCGACGGCGGTCAACTCGCGCGGGCCGCCAAGTACGTTGCCGAGCATCACGGCGACGGGACTGCACTGAGCACGCTGATGCGCGAGATGACGCTGGCCGATCCACCGCCGGCTCCGGTCCAGGACATCCGAGCCACCGGGTGGGCGGCCACGTTGCTCGAACCCGGTGCGGTGCCGGAGACCATCCCCGTACCGGCCGGTGTGAACGCGACTCTGCGGCCGTATCAGCAGCGTGGGCTCGATTGGCTCGCGTTCATGAGTCGGCTCGGTCTCGGAGCGGTACTCGCCGACGACATGGGGCTCGGCAAGACGCTGCAGGTGCTGACCCTGCTCGCGCACGAACGGAGTCCGATGCCGACGCTACTGGTGGCCCCGATGTCGGTGGTCGGTAACTGGCAGCGTGAGGCGGCGAAATTCACTCCGGCACTGCGAGTTCTGGTGCACCACGGGCCGGCTCGGTCCAAGGGCGAGGAGCTCGATCGGGCGATCGCCGAACACGATCTGATCGTCACCACGTACGCCCTGATGGCCAAGGATCGCGAGCAGCTCGCCGAGCAGACCTGGCGTCGTGTGGTTCTCGACGAGGCGCAGCACATCAAGAACTCGGGCACCGTTCAGGCCAAGGCTGCGCTCGCCATCCCTGCTGACCACAAGTTGGCACTCACCGGAACGCCCGTGGAGAACCGGCTGGACGAACTGAGGTCCATTCTCGACTTCGCCAATCCGGGCATGCTGGGCCGGCCGTCCGACTTTCGGAAGCGATTCTCGGTTCCCATCGAGCGCGAGAACGACGAGAACGCCGTCTCACGGCTGCGCGCCATCACCTCGCCCTTCATTCTGCGCCGCGTCAAGACCGATCCGACGGTCATCTCGGACCTACCCGAGAAGAACGAGATGACCGTGCGGGCGAATCTCACCGCCGAGCAGGCTGCGCTGTACAAGGCTGTCGTCGACGAGATGATTGCGCAGATCGCCGATGCGAAAGGCATGAAGCGCAAGGGTGCCGTCCTGTCTGCGCTCACTCGCCTCAAGCAGGTGTGCAACCACCCCGCCCATTTCCTGTCCGACGGCTCGCCGGTGCTCAAGAGGGGACAGCATCGCTCGGGCAAGATCGGTTTGGTGGAGGACATGCTCGATTCGATTCTGGGCGACAACGAGAAGGCGTTGTTGTTCACGCAGTTCCGGGAGTTCGGTGAGCTCGTGGCTCCGTACTTCGCCGAGCGATTCGGCACCGCGGTGCCGTTCCTGCACGGTGGTGTGAGCAAGTCCAAGCGCGATGAGATGGTGGAGAACTTCCAGAGCGGTGACGGTCCGCCGATCATGATGCTCTCGCTCAAGGCCGGCGGCACCGGGTTGAATCTGACGGCCGCCAATCATGTCGTTCATCTGGATCGTTGGTGGAACCCGGCGGTGGAGAATCAGGCGACCGACCGGGCCTTTCGCATCGGCCAGCGTAAGAACGTCGAGGTGCGCAAACTGCTGTGCGTGGGCACCGTGGAGGAACGTATCGACTCGATGCTCGTCTCCAAGCAGGATCTGGCGAATCTGGCGGTGGGCACCGGCGAGAACTGGGTGACCGAAATGGACACCGCGGAACTGCAGGAGCTGTTTCGCCTCAGTGAGGATGCGGTGGGGGAGTGATGGTCGACTTCTCGCAATACGGCAAGCGGCGACAAGCCAAGGGCGGCATCGAGTCCAGAAACAAGCGCGGCGCGTTCGGGCAGACGTGGTGGGGCAGGCATTTCGTGGCGGCCATGGAAGACCTCGCGGATCCGGGTCGGATTGCTCGCGGCAGAACGTATGCGCGCCAGGGACAGGTGCTCACGCTCGGGGTGGAGCGGGGGCAGATATACGGCGAAGTGCAGGGCAGTCAGCTCGAGCCGTTCTCGGCCTCGGTCACCGTCGATCCGCTCACACAGGGGGAGGTTGCCGCACTCGTCGACAGGGTGCGGTCGAACCCGGGCATGCTGGGCGAGTTGGCGTCCAATGCCATTCCGCAGGCGCTGGCTTCGGTGTTGCTGCCGCACGACAAGGGGCAGCTCGATTTCGACTGCACATGTCCCGACGACGGGTGGCCCTGCAAGCACGCGGCGGCTCTGATGTACATCGCCGCCGAGCACATCGACGCGTCCGCCGCCACCATCCTGACGCTGCGTGGAGTCGATCTCGACCAACTGATCGAGGGCGTCGGGGGCGGGGAACGAGAGGACGAGTTCGATCCCGACGACTGGTTCGCCGATCGAGCGTCGTTCCCCGACCTTCCCCAGGTGTCGTTCGCTCCCGCGATGGACGATCTCGATCCGTTGATCCTGCGCCGAATATTTCGCGCCGACGGCTCCACCGAGGCCGAGGTCAGTCGGGCCAACGCCGATCTGAGGCAGTTCTACGACCGACTGTGAAGGTGTTCTGGACTTACACGGACATCCGACTATAGGATGGGCGTACTTCACTTCCACGCTCGAGGACGGACGAATTCCATGGCTCGCGAACTCACACACTTCATCGGCGGCAAGCACGTCGCCGGAACCTCCGGAAACTTCGGGGACGTCTTCGACCCCAACACCGGCGAGGTGCAGGCCCGTGTGCCCCTGGCTGACGTATCCGAGGTCGAAGCCGTCATTGCCGATGCCGAACAGGCCCAACGTGAATGGGCGAAATGGAACCCGCAGCGTCGGGCCCGCGTCCTGATGAAGTTCCTGGCGCTCGTCACCCGCGACACCGAGGAACTGGCCCGCTTGCTCTCCTCCGAGCACGGCAAGACGATCGCCGACGCCAAGGGCGACATCCAGCGTGGCGTCGAGGTCGTGGAGTTCGCCGTCGGCGTCCCGCATCTGCTCAAGGGTGAGTACACCGAGGGTGCAGGCGGCGGAATCGACGTCTACTCGATGCGTCAGCCGCTCGGTGTCGTAGCCGGCATCACCCCGTTCAACTTCCCGGCGATGATTCCGCTGTGGAAGGCCGGCCCGGCCATCGCCTGCGGAAACGCGTTCATCCTCAAGCCCTCCGAGCGTGACCCGTCGGTCCCGCTCAAGCTTGCCGAGCTCTTCCTCGAAGCGGGACTGCCGCCGGGTGTGTTCAACGTCGTCAACGGAGGCAAGGATGCCGTCGACGTGCTCCTGACCGACGACCGCGTCAAGGCGATCGGCTTCGTCGGTTCGACGCCCATCGCGCAGTACATCTACGAGACCGCAGCCCAGCACGGTAAGCGCGCACAGTGCTTCGGTGGAGCCAAGAACCACGCACTGGTGATGCCGGACGCCGATCTCGACGAGGTCGCCGACGCTCTGCTCGGAGCTGCATATGGTTCGGCAGGTGAGCGGTGCATGGCGATTTCCGTCGCGGTTCCGGTCGGGGAGGAGACCGCCGACGCGTTGGTCGCCAAGTTGACCGAGCGCGTGGCGAAGCTGAAGATCGGTCGCTCCGATGACGAGAGCGCGGACTTCGGCCCGCTCGTCGGCAGCGATGCTTTGAAGCGAGTCAACGATTACACCCAGATCGGCGTGGACGAGGGAGCCGAGTTGGTCGTCGACGGCCGCGGCTTCGTGCTCGAAGGCCACGAGGGTGGATTCTTCGCCGGCGCAACACTGTTCGACAAGGTGACCACCGACATGCGCATCTACAAGGAAGAGATCTTCGGACCCGTCCTGATCGTCGTACGCGCGAAGGACTACGAGGACGCGCTGCGCCTGCCCACCGAACACGAATACGGCAACGGCGTCTCCATCTTCACCCGTGACGGCGACACCGCTCGCGATTTCTGCTCCCGCGTCCAGGTGGGCATGGTCGGCGTCAACGTGCCGATTCCGGTGCCGATCGCGTACCACACGTTCGGTGGTTGGAAGCGTTCGGGATTCGGCGATCTGAACCAGCACGGACCAGATTCGATCCGCTTCTACACCAAGACCAAGACCGTCACCCAGCGCTGGCCGTCGGGCACCAAAGAGGCGGCCGCTCAGAATCACTTCGTCATTCCGAACATGGACTGATCCGGCGATGTTCGCATTGAACGAGGACGAACGAGCGATCAACGACACCGCCCGCGAATTCGCCGACGAGTTCCTGGCCCCCAACGCCATCGAGTGGGATCAGCAGAAGCACTTCCCGGTCGACGTGCTGCGCAAGGCAGCGGGTCTGGGAATGGGCGGAATCTACATTCGCGAGGATGTGGGCGGATCGGGCCTGACCAGGGTCGACTCGGTGAGGATCTTCGAGCAACTGGCCACCGGTGATCCGTCCATTGCGGCGTACATCTCCATCCACAACATGGTCGCGTGGATGATCGACACCTACGGCAACGACGAGCAACGGCAGCGCTGGCTGCCGGGGCTGTGTGCGATGGATCAGCTGGGGAGTTACTGCCTCACCGAACCCGGTGCGGGATCCGATGCCGCGATGCTCAGCACCAAGGCAGTGCGGGACGGTGACGAGTACGTGTTGGACGGGGTCAAGCAATTCATCTCCGGCGCAGGTACTTCCGAGGTGTACGTCGTTATGGCTCGCACCGGTTCTTCCGGTCCACGGGGCATCTCGGCGTTCATCGTGCCGAAGGACTCCGCCGGTCTCTCGTTCGGAGCGAACGAGAAGAAGATGGGCTGGAACGCTCAGCCCACCCGGCAGGTCGTTCTCGAAGGAGTTCGCGTTCCGGCGGAGAATCTGCTCGGCAACGAGGGCGACGGGTTTCGGATCGCGATGAACGGACTCAACGGCGGACGTATCAACATCGCCGCGTGTTCGATCGGCGGCGCGCAGTCCGCTCTCGACAAAGCCGTCTCCTATCTGGCCGAGCGCAAAGCATTCGGGGCACGGTTGCTCGATGCGCAGGCGCTTCAGTTTCGACTGGCCGATTACAAGACCGAACTAGAGGCCGCGCGCACGCTGCTGTGGCGGGCCGCGGACGCCTTGCAGAACGATGCTCCGGAGAAGGTCGAAATGTGCGCCATGGCAAAGCGTTTCGGAACCGATACCGGTTTCGAGGTCGCCAACGGAGCGCTGCAGCTGTTGGGTGGCTACGGATACCTGGCCGAATACGGTGTCGAGAAGATAGTCCGTGACCTTCGGGTGCACCAGATTCTGGAAGGCACCAACGAGATCATGCGCGTCGTCGTCGCCCGATCGATCGTGGGTGCCGCATGAGCGACGTGATCCTCGAGGTCTCCGGCGGTATCGGCCGGATCACCCTGAACCGCCCCAAAGCGATCAACGCGCTCGATCATGCGATGGTGCGGGAGATCGCACCGGCGTTGGAGCAGTGGGCAATCGACGACGCTGTCGACGTCGTTCTCCTGACCGGAGCCGGAGAGCGTGGATTGTGTGCGGGCGGCGACATCGTCTCGATCTACCACGACGCCAAGGACGGCGGCAGCGGCAGCAAGGACTTCTGGCGTGAAGAGTACATCCTCAACGCCGCGATCGCGCGGTTCCCCAAACCGTTCGTGGCCATCATGGACGGCATCGTCATGGGCGGAGGCGTCGGACTCTCGGCGCATGCCAATACTCGCATCGTGACCGAACGGTCGAAGATCGCGATGCCCGAGGTCGGTATCGGCTTCGTCCCCGATGTAGGTGGCACGTACCTGCTCTCGCGCGCTCCCGGCGAGATCGGGACCCACTTCGCGCTCACCACGGCGCGAATGAATGCCGCCGACGCCATCGCGGTCGGATTCGCCGATCACTACATTCCGTCCGACAAGTTGGACGACTTCTACTCGGCACTCGAGACGGTCGGCGTCGGCGAGGCCGTCGCGACGTTCAGCGAGCCCGCACCGGAGTCCACGGTCGAAGGCCAGCAGGAATGGATCGACGAGTGTTACGCCGGCGACGACGTCCAGGGCATCGTCGATGCTCTTGCCGCCAGCACAGTGCCCGAGGCGCAGCAGTCGGCGGAGGACATTGCGTCCAAATCGCCTGTGTCGCTGGCAGTGACACTGAGGTCGCTGCGCCGGGCAGCGACGCTGCCGACGCTGGAGGCGGTACTCGACGAGGAATACCGCGTGTCGGTCGCGTCGCTGTCCAGCCACGACCTCGTCGAAGGAATCCGAGCACAGGTGGTCGAGAAGGACCGCAATCCGCAATGGCAACCGCGTACGTTGGCAGACGTCACGCCCGAGGACATCGACCGGTACTTCGTACCTCTCGGGGACGCGGAACTGGGCCTGTCGAACGCACACACAGAAGGTGAGCAGTCATGAGCGAGAAGACGATCGGCTTCATCGGCCTCGGCCACATGGGTGGGCCGATGGCCGCCAATCTGGCTGCGGCCGGCTACACGGTGCAGGGCTTCGACCTGGTGCCTGCCGCGCTGGAGCAGGCCGCGAAGGACGGCGTCACCGTGGTGGAGTCGGCCGTGGCCGCCGTCGCCGATGCCGACATCGTCATCACGATGCTCCCCAACGGCAAATTGGTTCTCGGGTTGTACGCGGATCTGCTGCCCGAGGCGGCACCGGGAACGTTGTTCATCGACTCCTCGACCATCGATGTCGCCGACGCGCACGCCGCGCACACGCTGGTGCACGAGGCCGGTCACAGAAGTCTCGACGCGCCGGTCTCGGGCGGTGTCGGGGGAGCCGCCGCAGGAACGTTGACCTTCATGGTCGGCGGTTCCGAAGAGGATTTTGCCTCTGCGGCAGCAGTTCTCGACGTCATGGGGCGCAAGGTGGTGCACTGCGGCGCGGCGGGCAACGGCCAGGCCGCCAAGATCTGCAACAACATGATTCTCGGCGTGTCGATGATCGCCATCAGTGAGGCGTTCGTGCTGGGGGAGAAGCTCGGTCTGAGCAACCAGGCGCTCTTCGATGTGGCGTCGACTGCGTCCGGTCAATGCTGGGCACTGACGACCAATTGCCCGGTGCCCGGTCCCGTTCCGACGAGCCCGGCCAACAACGACTACAAACCCGGGTTCGCGGCAGCGCTCATGGACAAGGACCTGAGCCTGGCTGCCAATGCACTGCGGGACAACGGCGTCGAGGGTGTTCTCGGCCTCCAGGCCGCCGAGCTGTACGCACGATTCAAGGGAACCTCCGGGGGCGGCACCGACGTCGACTTCTCCGGCATCATCAACGACATTCGCGAACGCTCGAACGGAGCAGGCCTGTGAGTGACCACCAGACGATTCTGCTCGAGCGTCGAGGCCGCGTCGGCATCATCACGCTCAACCGTCCCAAGGCGTTGAACGCGCTCAACTCCGAGTTGATGCGCGAGGTCGTCTCGGTGGTCGAAGAACTCGACGCGGACACGGGCATCGGTGCAATCCTCATCACCGGTTCCGAGCGGGCCTTCGCTGCCGGTGCCGACATCAAGGAGATGCAGCCCAAGTCCTACATGGACGTGTACCTCGACGATTTCTTCGCGGCATGGGATCGACTGGCCTCGGCGCGAACGCCGTTGATCGCGGCGGTGTCCGGTTACGCACTGGGCGGTGGGTGCGAACTCGCGATGCTGTGCGATGTACTGATCGCATCGGACACTGCGGTGTTCGGACAACCCGAGATCAAGCTCGGCGTCATCCCGGGAATCGGCGGGTCGCAGCGCTTGACGCGAGCGGTGGGCAAGGCCAAGGCCATGGAGATGTGCCTGACCGGTCGCAACATGAAGGTCGAGGAAGCCGAGCGAGCAGGGTTGGTCTCACGCATCGTGCCGGTCGCCGATCTCCTCGACGACGCCATCGCGACCGCAACCACCATCGCCGAGATGTCGCTGCCGGTCGCCATGATGGCGAAGGAAGCAGTGAACCGATCGTTCGAGTCGAGCCTTCGTGAGGGTGTTCTGTTCGAGCGCCGCGTGTTTCATTCGACGTTTGCCACGGAGGATCAGAAGGAAGGCATGTCGGCGTTCATCGAGAAGCGGACACCGAACTTCCAGCACCGCTAACTGTTCTTCTGGGTCGTCCGCAGGCTCCACTCCCGGGGTCGCCCTACCTGTCGGGGGACAGGAGGGCGGCACCGCGGGCCGAGACCAGTTCCGGCATCGGTGGCACCAGGGTCGTCAGGCCGGTCCGCAATTCGAGCGACCGTGCTATCGAGGTCATGTTCGCACCGCCACCCACCACGACGATCGACTGTGGTCTGGCACCGGACAATTGGATGGTCTGCTCCACCAGCATGCCCGCGTACCGCACCGGTCCGGCGATGAGATCGTCCACGTCGCGTCGCGTCAACACATGTCGCGCGGTGCCGGATGGATCAGTGGTGCTGACGACGGAGTCGACGCTCAGCTGCTCCTTGATGGATCGGCTGGCATCGAGTCCGATCCGCACACCGTGGGACGAGAGCAGCCTGCGAACCGAATGATCGAGGTCGTCGCCGCAGAACGTGGCAGTGCGCCGCGTCATGAGAGTGCGAGTGGACGCGAGATCTATGACGGTAACCGTGGTTCCGGTGCTGCCGATATCGCACAACACGGTGACGCCGTGATTGGGTACCAGCCCGATGAAACGCAGATAGCGCACTTGCGCAGCGGTTTCCGGAACGAGTGACGCCGTGCGGGCCGTACCGCGGGTGGCAACCGTGCCAGGATCGGTGGCCACCCGGTACGCGATGGCGGAGAACTGCACCGGCAGTGACATCGTCGCGGCGATGGAGTGGATGGCGTCGACGCCGGTGGCGATCGTGGTGGACAACGACTGCCCGGGGGCACGGCGCACCGTCCGCGACACGATGGGTGTGCGGTGGGGGCTGTCCAGATACGTCAATATCGCGCGTGCACCGTGCGCACCCGCCCCGACCCCCAACACCAGCACCCCGCCCCGCCCTTCAGCAGATCGACTCCGCCTTGCTCGCAGAGCAATTGCACCACGAACGGTACGGGTGTGCCATTGTCTTGTGACGAGTCACCATCGAACTCAGAACGATGTGGTGATGTCATCACTGTCGAAATCTCCTGCATCCGAACGCAGTTCCGCCAGGATTCGAACGAGCGCCAGCAACTTGTCGCGTGCCAGCCCGGGGCGCGCGAACACCAGCGAGTTCAAGCGCTCGGTGGCCTCCACGGCCAACGTGCGTCCCTCGTCGGTGATTTCGACCAACGTGGTGCGTCGATCGCTCGGATGTGGGATGCGTCGAACGTATCCGACGGATTCGAGGCGGTCGACAGCGTTGGTGACGCTCGTGGGATGCACCTGCAGACGCGCACTCGCCTTCGCCATCGGCAGAGCGCCGTTCTTGGTGAACGTCAACAAGGTGAGTAATTCGTAGCGCGAGAAAGTCAGTCCCGTCGGCTTCAACGCTTCCTCGACCCGGGCCAACATGATCTGCTGCGCGCGCATCAACGACGTGACTGCGGCCATACCGTCGGCGGCCTCGGACCACCCGTGCTCGGTCCACTGGCGGTGTGCCTCTGCAATGGGGTCGAGGGGAAGCGGAGACGGTGCTGGCATACCGACCATCCTCCCACGGTGTCCGGTTCGTGCGTCTACCGAATCTCCACGCGAGGTACGGCAAGTGGAACCCGATCGGTGATCGCCGCGCGGGCGCGCGAGATCTGCTCTCGGGCTTCGGCCGTACGCACAGAGTCCGTGTCGCCGGTTGCCAACGCACTGTCCAGAAGCGTCAGTTGGGTCAGTACGGCATCGACGTTCTCGGTTGTCCGGGCGGCACGGCCCACTCGCTCGGCGAGGCGAATGCCGGCCTGCACCACCATCGGACTGCCGGTGCCGTAGATCCGCACCGCGTCGAGGGCATGATCGATCAGCGGCGGAACGGCAACGCGGCGAACGATCACGCGCACGGTCCCGTCGGCGTCACAGCGTGCGCGGTGGGGCCGTGGGCGCTGGACGACCGCGACGAGCCCGACCGAGAGATCGTCGATCGCGTTGCGTGCGGTGTACGGGTCGTTGACTCCGGTCGACAGCGCACGTACCGCCATTTCCGTCATCTGTTCGACGGCGAACGCAATATCGTGCCGAGGTGTTCGACTGGTGCCGATAGCGAACGAGCCTCGAATTCGATCGACCGCGTCCTCTGAGATGTCTGCGGAGCGGTCGGCGAGGATATCGGCGAGCGGCTCTCCCGCAACGACGTGCTCACCTGGTGCGCGATGAATTTCGACCAGGGTGCCGCTGTCGGTGGCGATCTCGAGCACCCCGCGTTCGTCGATGTCGATGATCACCCCGGACTCCTCGGCGAGGATCGTGGTGTAGACGGGCGGCTTGACGACACCCTCCGCCGAGGCGGCGTCGTCGGGTTGTTCGAGTGGGTACAGCTCGTCGACAGTTTCGGAGAGCTCGTCGCGAACCCGACCGGACAGCGTCGCCACCTGAATCGATTGGGCGATGTGATGAATGAAGTAGACGAGCACGCCCACGTCCACCACCGCGAGCCCGACGGCCACGTTGACGGCGATATCCGGGACGAATACCGATCCGTCGGATTCGATCGAGCGAATCGATCGCAACACCATCAGCGAGTACAGGAACGTGGCACCGAAGATGCCGAGCACCACCTGGTTGCCGCGGTCTGCCATGAAATTGCGCACCAGGCGAGGGCCGTACGAGGAACTGGCGGTGGCCAGAACCGAGATGGTGATGGAGAACGACGTCGCGGCCACACCGAGCATCGACCCGCCGATGGCACCGAGGATGTCGCGGCTGCCACTGGCACCGACGTGGTAGAACAACGATCCCGTCAAGTCCACGCGAGTGTCGAGCAGATAGCGATCGAGACTCACCAGGGCCTGCGCGAGCACGAGTGCGACAACTCCGAGGACGGCGGGAATGAACCAGAACGATTCCCGCAGCTTCGCCATGTGTTCCTTCATGACGCACAGTCTTCCCTCGGGCGTCCGAATCAACCCTCGACACTCGAATTGCGGTGATCACTGGGTTGTTTCCCTCGGCTCAGGCGAGCAGAGCCGGCTTGCGTGCCACGGTCACAGCCCAGTCCGCATCGGCGCGCCATGGCCGCAGATCCCACGTGGCGAATCGGTGCTCGAGGGCGAAGCCGACCGCCGCCAGATCCTCGTCGAGCATGCCGACGGTGTACTCGCGATCGGTGGCGAATCCGGTGACGAACACTCCGCCGTCGGTCAGGTGAGCCCAGATGCGTTGAAGCGCTGCGCGTTCGGTACCGGGCTTCATGAAGACGAGTACGTTGCCTGCCGCGACGGCCGCGTCGAATGTCCGTCCCAGGTCCAGCGTCGTCAGATCGGCGACATGCACGTCGAGTTCCGGGCGCGCTCGGGCGGCTTCCGCCAGAACCGGATCGAGATCGACCGCGGTCACCCGATGGCCGCGGCGGGCGAGTTCGGCACCGAGCCGGCCGGTGCCGCATCCGGCGTCGAGGATGCTCGACGCGGGGGAGACCACCGCGTCGACCATGCGGGCCTCGCCGTGCAGATCCACGCCGCGTTCGGCCAGGCGGTCGAATCGCTCGATGTATCGCTTGGAATCGTCTGCGGAGTTCTCGGCTTGCCAACGTGTGGTCACCCCGTGAGAGTAGGTCAGGACAGGGCGTCGAGGGCCGCCCGGGCTTCCACGACCCGCGCGCGGGCCGCCTCCAGTGCATCGGCCGTCGACTTCGCCTGTTCGACACTGGCCTCGTTTGCTTCCCGCGCAGCCTGCGCTCTGGCTCTGGCAGCCTCCAGTTCGGTTTCGAGCCGCTCGACTTCCTCTGTGGCGCTGCGCCGTTCGGCCGCGGCACCTTCTGTGTCGGAGTCGGCGGCTTCGGCCGCGTCGCGTGCGACATCGAACGCGGTTTCGGCAGAATCGAGTTCGGCGACCAGTCGACTGTGTTCGGCCTCGCGCAGCTGCTCGGCTTCGGAGGAGTCCTCGGGATCGGACTCGGGTGCGTCGTCGGTGGTGTCCGGTACCCCGTGGGCCTCGTCGTCATCGCCGGGCGGGTCGGGAACGAGGGAGAGCAGTGCAGGCCCGAAGCCGCTGTAGGTTTCGGCCGTGACGGTTCGGCCCGCTCGTACGCGGTCGCGAATCTCCGGATCGGCCATCGCCGCGTTCAGGGTGTTGGAGATCTCGCGCGCAGCGTTGTCGCCGACGGTCGCCCCGAGGTCGCGTCCCAGCGAGACGGCTCGATCGGTCAGGGTGCGTATCGAAGTGCTTCGAGCAGTGGACAATTCACGCAGTCGGGGGCCGTCGCCGCGCTGCTGGGCTCGTTCGAGTTGCTCACCGAGGTCGAACAGTTCCGCCAGGGCCGATTCGTCTCGACGGGCGAGCCCGTTGACCAACCACGCGACGACCGTGGGCTTGCGAAGGGCACCGATTCGGGTAGCGCCGGTTTTGTCGCCGGCTTTCTTGAACCGAGTGGCGTATGCGGCGCGATGCGAGACGAAATCAGCGAGAGGGAGCGAATACAGATCGTCGACGACGGTGTCGAAAGGGGGGAGATTCTCGGACATCGAAGTCCACCGTCTCGTTCGAGCAGCCACCGTGCGTCGATGACATGCGTGAAAGATGTGTGCCCCCGGCAGGATTCGAACCTGCGGCCTTTCGCTCCGGAGGCGAACGCTCTATCCCCTGAGCTACGGGGGCGCACCGGACGAACCGGTGTGCCTGTTGGGCTGTACGAAAGACTAGCGCATGTGCGACGGGAGTCGAAATCACCCCTCGGGCAGCGGCTGCGCACCCTTCTCGGCGAGCATCTGCTTCATCAGCGTCGACTCGCTGGTCTGAGTCGCAACCATGGACCCCGCCAGGTTGATCACCGCAGGAGACTGCGCGTGAGTCTGCGCGTACTCCATCATCGCCAGGCCGCCCTCGTGGTGGCGCAGCATGAGCTGCAGAAACATCACGTCGACGTCCGTGCCCGTCGCCTGCCGAAGCGCGGCGAGTTCAGTGGAACTGGCCATGCCCGGCATGGCCCGGGTGGGATCCGAGGATCCGGGGTCCATGGACATCCCGCCCATCGAGTGACCATGAGAGTCGTCCTCGGTCATCCAGGTCATGTAGCCGTCGGTCGCGATCGGCGCTCGGTCCCACAGAGCCAACCAGCCCTGCATCTGCCCCACCTGATTCTGCTGCGAGGTGAGCATGTCGAACGCCAGGCTCTTGACGCCCTGATCGGGAGCATTGGTCAATGCCACCGCGGCCATCTCGATGGCCTGGTTGTGGTGCACGGTCATGTCCTGTGCGAAACCGACATCGACCGAGTCCGCGGCAGGCGAGTTGTCATCGTCGCGGAACGGATTCCCCACCAGAAAGCCCAGCGCGAACCCGATCGCCAGGACGGCGATCAGGGCCAGCGCCACCAGCGCGGTGCGCTGACTCGGCTTCGTCGAAGACATGGTGCGTGCCGCATCATCGGTCGGTGTCGGTGCGGTCATCAGCTGGCGGGGATCTGGAGATCGCTGGGCAGCTGCGCTCCACCGGGCAGTCCGCCGGCACCGCCGGTCTCACTGGGGTCGGGAGTGATCCCGGCACCGTCCATCGGAACGGCGTCCGGGCCGGGCGCGGAGGCGTCGAACAGCGGCGGGTTGTCCGGATCGAAGGCATTGTCGCCCGTGCCCGGTACCGATGCGCAGCTGGCACCGACCTCCGGGTAGGCGAAACGGTTGAGGCGCAGTGCCGAGATGAACTGGCTGATGCGTTCGTCGTCCACGCTGTCGAGCTTGAGCTGGTGGCCCCAGGATTGCAGCGAGACCGGGGAGTCGAGGCCCGGGTACGGCGACATCATCATCTGCGTTTCACCGTCGACGCGATCGGCCAGTGACTCGACCTGGTCCGCGTTCGGATCGTCGGGGTTGTACGTGACCCAGACGGCACCGTGCTCGAGGGAGTGCACGGCGTTCTCGGTGCGAATGGCCTCGGGGTAGACGATTCCCGTGCAGGTGGCCCACACCGCATCGTGCGGTCCACCGAACGGCGGCGTCTGGTCGTAGGCGACCCGTTGCGTGCGTCCGACGTGCAGAGCCGCGGGGTACTCCTGCACGGTCACGCCGTCGATGCCGGTCGACGGATCCTGATTGGCCTCGCTGGGCTCGAACTTCTGCGCCTCTGCTCGGTCCTGGTACTTCGGATACAGATTGATCCCGAGGCCTGCGACGAGACCGACGACCACAACGACACCGGCAACCGTCAGCCAGGGAATCTGCCTGCCCGTGGCGGTGGGCACGCCGCCCTTCTTCTTGCGAGCTGACTTCTTGTTGGCTGCGTTGATGGCTTTGTCCGCCTTCGCAGCCGACTTGTTCTGACTGCCTTTGTCGGGACCCGTTGGCATCGCTGTAGTTGCTCTCTCAGTCGAGGAAAGGTGGTGGTCGTTGGCGCTGGTGAAGCGTATCTGCTGGTGACGGCGTTGATCGAGGGCCGTCGGTGCAGAGCGCCCTCACTGTACGTTCTCTGTCTGAGAGCGCGCTCAGAGCCCGCGTGGACCGCATCGACCGAGGGGGCTCGCGGGCAGACGGGCAGTGGATGCGAGTTCGCCGCGCACCAGCCAATAGGATAGCTACCTGTGACTCCCGCCGATCTTGCCGAACTGCTGCACGCGACCGCCGCGAAGGTGCTTGCCGACCGTGGCCTGGACGCATCCGTTCTCCCTGCGAAGCTGACCGTCGAGCGTCCCCGCAATCCCGAGCACGGTGATTACGCAACCAACGTGGCCCTGCAGGTCGCGAAGAAGGCCGGAGCCAATCCCCGTGACTTCGCCGGCTGGCTCGCCGAGGCTCTCGCAGCCGATGCCGCGATCGCCGACGCCGACGTCGCGGGCCCCGGATTCCTCAACATCAGGCTGGCCGCTGCAGCGCAGGGCGAGATAGTTGCCCGCGTCCTCGCCGCAGGATCGGCATTCGGCAACGGATCCTCGATGGCAGGCAAGAAGGTCAACCTCGAGTTCGTCTCGGCCAACCCCACGGGTCCGGTGCACCTCGGTGGAACCCGATGGGCAGCCGTCGGCGATGCACTCGGTCGCATCCTGACCGCCCACGGCGCAGAGGTCACCCGCGAGTACTTCTTCAACGATCACGGCGCTCAGATCTCGCGCTTCACTCACTCGCTCATCGCCGCCGCGAAGGGTGAGCCTGCACCCGACAACGGCTACGCGGGCGAATACATCGCAGAAATCGCAGCGCACGTGCTTGCCGAGCGACCCGACGCGCTCGCGCTGGACACCGAGGCACAGGAAGAGGCGTTCCGGTCCATCGGCACCGAGCTGATGTTCGATCGGATCAAAGCGAACCTGCACGAGTTCGGCGTCGACTTCGACGTCTACTTCCACGAGAACTCGCTGTTCGAGTCCGGAGCCGTCGACAAGTCGGTCGAGTACCTCAAGGCCTCGGGGAGCCTGTACGAGGAGGACGGGGCCTGGTGGCTGCGGTCCACCGACTTCGGTGACGACAAGGATCGCGTCGTCATCAAGAGCGACGGCAACGCCGCCTACATCGCCGGCGACATCGCCTACTTCCAGAACAAGCGCCAGCGCGGCTTCGACCTGTGTATCTACATGCTCGGGGCCGACCACCACGGATACATCGGGCGGCTCAAGGCAGCCGCGGCTGCGTTCGGTGACGACCCAGAGACCGTCGAGGTGCTCATCGGACAGATGGTCAACCTGGTCCGCGACGGCGTTGCCGTGAAGATGAGCAAGCGCGCCGGAACCGTCATCACCCTCGACGACCTGGTCGACGCCATCGGCGTCGACGCCTCCCGCTACGTCATGATCCGCTCGTCCGTCGATTCCAGCATCGACATCGATCTGGCCCTGTGGGCGAGCGCGAGCAACGAGAACCCGGTGTACTACGTCCAGTACGCCCACGCCCGCCTTGCCTCGCTCGCGCGCAACGCCGCCGAGTTGGGCATCAGCGCGGAGCGGCCGGATCTGAGCCTGCTCACCCACGAGCAAGAAGGCGAGCTGATCAGGACGATCGGCGAGTACCCACGAGTGGTGGCCAGTGCCGCCGAACTTCGCGAACCACACCGGATCGCCCGCTACCTCGAAGAGCTGGCGGGGGCCTACCACCGTTTCTACGGTGCGTGTCGAGTACTTCCACAAGGAGACGAGGAGCCCGGACCTGTGAACACCGCACGACTGGCGTTGGGGAACGCGACCCGGCAGGTCCTGGCCAACGGCCTCGAACTGCTCGGGGTCAGCGCACCGGAGCGCATGTGAGCGCACATCCGGCAGGACCCAAGCATGCCGATGCCCCCGCGAAAGAGTCGATGTCCCATCGCCCGGCCGACGCGTCGGAGATGACGACGCTGCCCGAGCAGGTGTGGCCCCGCAACGCCGAGCGCGGCGAGGACGGCACCGTCCGTCTCGCCGGAGTGTCGGTCACCGATCTCGCGGAGCAGTACGGCACACCGTTGTTCGTCATCGACGAGGACGACTTCCGTTCGCGCTGCCGTGAAATGGCCGCCGCCTTCGGGGCGCCCGAACGAGTTCACTACGCCTCCAAGGCTTTCCTGTGTGGGGAGATCGCGCGGTGGGTGGCCGACGAAGGGCTCTCCCTCGACATCTGCTCCGGAGGCGAGTTGGCCATCGCGTTGGCCGCCGGATTCCCGGCTGACCGAATTGCCATGCACGGCAACAACAAATCGGTCGCCGAGCTCGAGGCGGGCGTGCGCGCAGGCGTCGAGCATGTGGTTCTCGACTCCAACATCGAGATCGACCGTCTCGACGGCGTTGCCGGCGCGGCCGGTGTGGTGCAGGACGTTCTGATTCGGATCACCGTCGGCGTCGAAGCCCATACGCACGAGTTCATCGCCACCGCACACGAGGATCAGAAGTTCGGCTTCTCGCTCGCCGACGGCTCGGCCCTCGAGGCGGTCCGGCGCGTGTTCGCTGCCGACAACCTTCGCCTCGTGGGACTGCACAGTCACATCGGTTCGCAGATATTCGAAGTCGACGGCTTCGAGCTGGCAGCGCACAAGGTCATCGGATTGCTGCGAGACATCGTCTCGGAGTTCGGCGTCGACAAGACCGCACAGATCTCGACGCTGGATCTCGGTGGCGGCATGGGTATCTCGTACGTGCCGAGTGACGATCCGCCCCCGGTGGAGCAGCTCGCGGCGAAGTTGACCGCCATCGTGGAGACGGAGTCCGCCGCAGTAGGACTACCGGTGCCGACGATCGCCGTCGAGCCCGGCCGCGCCATCGCCGGACCGGGCACCGTGACGCTCTACGAGGTCGGCACGATCAAGGATGTCACCGTCGACAAGTCGACGCGCAGGCGGTACATCAGCGTCGACGGCGGAATGAGCGACAACATTCGCACCTCTCTGTACCAGGCCGAATACGACTGCCGACTGGTCTCCCGGTCGAGCGATGCCGAGGCCGTCGTGGCTCGAGTGGTCGGAAAGCATTGCGAGAGTGGCGACATCGTCATCAAGAACACATGGATGCCGGCAGACGTCGGGCCGGGTGACCTGCTCGCGGTAGCGGCCACCGGGGCCTACTGCTACTCCATGTCCAGTCGCTACAACCTGCTGACGCGGCCCGCTGTGGTTGCGGTCAAGGACGGGCATTCGCGCCTGATCCTGCGGCGGGAAACCATCGAAGATCTGCTCAGCTTGGAGGTTCACCCATGACATCGAAGCCGATAGGCGTCGCCGTACTCGGACTCGGAAACGTCGGTAGCGAGGTCGTCCGCATCCTCACCGAGAACGCCGAGGACTTCGAGGCGAGAATCGGTGCGCCACTGGCCATTCGAGGAATCGCTGTGCGTCGAATCGACGGCGATCGTGGAGTGCCGGCCGAGTTGCTCACCGACGATCCGGCCGAACTGGTCGGCCGCGACGACGTCGACATCGTCGTCGAGGTGCTCGGTGGGATCGACATCCCCCGCAAGCTGGTGCTGTCGGCCCTCGAGAAGGGCAAGTCCGTCATCACGGCGAACAAGGCTCTGCTGGCCGAGTACACCGGAGAGCTCGCCGACGCGGCCGAGAAGTCGCGCGCGGACCTCTACTTCGAGGCCGCGGTGGCCGGAGCGATTCCGGTTGTTCGCCCGCTGATGCAGTCCCTCGCGGGTGACCGCGTGAACAAGGTCGCGGGCATCGTCAACGGCACCACCAACTTCATCCTCTCGGCCATGGACGAGACCGGAGCCGATTACGCCGAAACTCTCGCCGAGGCAGGGCGTCTGGGCTACGCCGAGGCCGACCCGACCGCCGACGTCGAGGGCTACGACGCTGCATCGAAGGCTGCCATCCTGGCGTCCATCGCATTCCACACTCGGGTCACGGCCGGCGACGTCTACCGCGAGGGCATCAGCAAGATCACCTCGGACGATCTCGAAACCGCGAAATCCCTTGACTGCACCATCAAGCTGCTGGCCATCTGCGAGCGGATCGTCACGCCCAAGGGCAAGGAGCGAATCTCCGCTCGGGTCTACCCTGCGCTCGTTCCGCTGAACCACCCGTTGGCGTCGGTGAACGGTGCGTTCAACGCCGTGGTCGTCGAAGCAGAGGCCGCCGGACGCCTGATGTTCTACGGCCAGGGTGCAGGCGGTGCTCCGACGGCGTCCGCGGTGCTCGGCGATCTCGTCATGGCCGCACGCAACAAGTTCTACGGCGGACGGGGCCCGCTCGAATCGAAGTACGCCAAGCTCAAGGTGGCCCCCATGGGTGACATCCTCACTCGCTACTACGTCAGCATGCAGGTCGCGGACAAGCCCGGCGTTCTCGCCACGGTGGCGGCCGAGTTCTCCAAGCGCGACGTCAGCATCTCCACAGTGCGTCAGCAGGGCTCGGGTGACGGAGCCAGGCTCGTCGTCGTCACGCACCTCGCGGCCGATTCCGCACTGTCCGACACCGTTGCATCCCTCGAGCAGCTCGACGTCGTCGTGCACGTCGCCAGCGTTCTCCGATTGGAAGGCACCACCGTATGAGCGTCCACACCCCCTGGCCCGGCCTGATCGAGGCATACCGATCGCGTCTGGCGATCGGCCCGGATTGGAAGACCGTCACGCTGCGCGAGGGCGGTACCCCGTTGCTGCCGGCCGGGCACCTGTCCGAACTGACCGGGTGCACAGTGCATCTGAAGGTCGAGGGGCTCAACCCCACCGGCTCCTTCAAGGACCGCGGGATGACCATGGCCGTCACCGACGCGCTCGCCCGAGGCCAGGAAGCCGTTCTCTGTGCCTCGACCGGCAACACCTCGGCCTCCGCAGCCGCCTATGCGGCCAAGGCCGGAATGAGCTGTGCGGTACTGGTTCCGCAGGGCAAGATCGCCATGGGCAAGCTGGCCCAGGCAGTCATGCACGGAGCCAAGATCATTCAGGTGCAGGGCAACTTCGACGACTGCCTCGAACTGGCTCGCAAGACCACGGCCGAGTTTCCGACCATCGGCCTGGTCAACTCCGTCAACCCCGTCCGCATCGAGGGCCAGAAGACCGCGGCCTTCGAGATCTGCGACGCCCTCGGCGACGCACCGGACATCCATGCACTGCCGGTCGGAAACGCAGGCAACATCACCGCGTACTGGCGCGGCTACTCGGAGTACTTCCGTGACGGTCTCACCACGCGCACGCCACGGATGCTCGGAGTCCAGGCCGCAGGTGCCGCTCCTCTGGTTCACGGTGCACCGGTGAAGGATCCGGAAACGATCGCCACCGCAATCCGGATCGGTTCGCCCGCATCCTGGAACGGTGCCGTCAACGCCAAGGAAGAATCGAACGGTGCATTCCGCGCGGCGACCGACGAGGAGATCCTCGAGGCGTACCGATTGATCGCGAAGACCGAGGGCGTGTTCGTCGAGCCCGCCTCCGCGGCCAGCGTCGCCGGGCTCCTCGCAGCCCGAAAGGAAGGGTGGCTCGAGCCAGGGCTGACCGTCGTGTGCACCGTGACCGGGAACGGACTCAAGGATCCCGATACAGCACTCTCGGGAATGCCTGTCGTAGAACCCATTTCGGTCGATCCCGTCGCTGTCGCGGCTGCGCTCGAGCTGGCCTGAGTTGACGGAATCCCCGGCAATGACGACGACACTCCCCATCGGGCTCACCGTGACCGCGCGCGTCCCGGCGTCCAGTGCCAATATCGGACCCGGATTCGACAGTCTGGGAATAGCTTTGGGGCTGTACGACGAGATCGAGGTCACGACCACCGCGTCGGGACTGCGGATTCACGTCGACGGTGAGGGTTCGGCGGACGTGCCGTGGGGTCCGACGCATCTGGTGGTGCGCGCCATCGAGCGTGGGCTCGAAGCTGCCGGAGTGTGGGCCGATGGCCTGGATATCCACTGCCGCAACGTGATTCCACACTCGCGTGGGCTCGGTTCCTCGGCCTCGGCTGTGGTCGGTGGGCTCGCTGCCGCGAACGCGCTCGCCGCGAAGGTGGATCCGGCGCTCGCGCTCTCCGAGAGTCAGCTCGTCCAACTGTCGTCGGAGTTCGAGGGTCATCCGGACAACGCGTCGGCGAGTTGCCTCGGTGGTGCCGTGGTGTCGTGGAGCGAACCGCCCAATGCCAGTGTGACGGCGCGGAAGTACGCAGCCGTTCGGCTCGAGGTGCATCCGAGTATCAAGGTTGTCGTGCTCGTACCGTCCGAGCGCTCGTCGACCTCGCATACCCGGGGTCTGTTGCCCGAGTTGGTGCCCCACCGTGACGCGGCCTTCAACGTGAGCCGAAGTGCACTCGCGGTGGTGGCGCTCACCGAACGGCCGGATCTGTTGATGTCCGCGACGGAGGACCTGCTGCATCAGGGTCAGCGCGCTCAGGCGTTACCGGACACCACACGGTGGATCGCCGCACTCCGCGCGCGGTCCATCGCGGCGGTCGTGTCGGGCGCTGGGCCGACGGTCATGGCGCTGTGCACCGAGGAGTTTCCGGCCGATCTGCGCGATGCCGCGTCGGCCGAGGGGTGGCGGGTACTCGACCTGGAGGTGGCCGACGGAGTGACCATCACCTGACAAACGCCGAGTAGGGTTCTTGCCGAGTGGGGACAACGGCGCTATGGTGAACCCTGTCCGTACATCGTGCGCTTCAGACGCCGGTTTCGTCAGGGCAATCAGGTCGCTGTATTCGGGGGATTCAAACGTCCGAGTGATGTGACGCTCCTGACTCGATCCTCCCCGTGGTTCTCTGCGGTCTCGGATCGATGGTGTCGTCGACGGAGTGCGTCGAACATGAACGGCAATATCCGAGTTCGGCAGAACGTCGAACTGCGGAACGAACCCTCGGCTGCGCATCGAGCGAGCGAGGGAAGGAAAGGACCTCCGTGACCGATACGGAACTTATCTCTGCGCCCGAAACGTCACGCCGACGTGCTGGCCTGTCCGGAATGGTTCTCACCGAGCTGCGCAGCCTCGCTGGCGAACTCGGTATCAAGAGCGTTTCCGGTATGCGCAAGGGCGACCTGATCGCGGCTATCACCGAGCGCCAATCGGGCACTTCGCCGACCAAATCCGCTGCGCCGAAGTCCGACGCAGCCAAGTCCGACGCACCCAAGGCTCGACGCGCTGCTGCGTCGACACCGGTTGCCGACGAACGACCCGCAACCGACACTGCTCCCGAGCCTTCTGCTGCGGATGCGCCGGTTGCCGAGACGTCGGACGCTGCACCAGAAGCAGGCCGTCGCACCCGGGGCCGCCGTGCTGCGGGTCGCCGCGCAGGTGCGCCCGACCAGTTGCCACTGGACGGCAGCGCCGACACGGCCGCATCGGCCCCCGCGACCGCGGATTCGACCGTTGCAGCGGAGACCACCGATAAACAGGACGAGTCCGGCGACAACGCCGCGACGGAGCGGCCACGCCGCAGCCGCGGCGAGCGAAACCGTCAGGACGGTGCCGAGCGCGAACCGCGTGACACCGACAACGGCAACCGCAACCAGAACGACCGCAACCAGGGTGACCGCAACCAGGCCGATCGGGACAACTCGAACCGCGACTCCAACCGTGAGAACGGCAACCGCAACCAGAACGACCGTGGCGGGCGCAATCGCAATCAAGGCGACGGTCGCAACGACAACCGCAACGAGGGTCGCAACAACGGTCCCCGTGACAGCCGCGACAACGACCAGGATGATGACGGTGAAGGCCGCGGACGTCGGGGTCGTCGGTTCCGTGAGCGGCGTCGTGGACGCGATCGTGGCGAGGGCAACGACGGTGGCGGCGGACGCGAGCGCGACACCGAGATCCGCGAGGACGATGTTCTTCAGCCGGTAGCCGGCATTCTCGACGTTCTCGACAATTACGCGTTCGTCCGTACCTCGGGCTACCTTGCCGGACCGAACGACGTCTACGTGTCGATGAACCTCGTTCGCAAGAACGGTCTTCGTCGCGGCGATGCTGTCACCGGTGCAGTTCGAGTGGCACGCGAAGGAGAGCAGTCGAGCCAGCGGCAGAAGTTCAACCCGCTCGTGCGATTGGACACCGTCAACGGGGGAGAGGTCGAGGCCGCCCGCAAGCGTCCGGAATTCGGCAAGCTCACCCCGCTGTACCCCAATCAGCGGCTGCGTCTCGAGACCCAGCAGAACATCCTCACCACGCGCATCATCGACTTGGTGATGCCGATCGGCAAGGGCCAGCGTGCGCTCATCGTCAGCCCGCCGAAGGCAGGTAAGACGAGCGTTCTGCAGGCTATTGCCAACGCGATCGCCATCAACAACCCCGAGTGCTATCTGATGGTCATCCTCGTCGACGAGCGTCCCGAGGAAGTCACGGACATGCAGCGCTCCGTCAAGGGTGAGGTCATCGCCTCGACGTTCGACCGGCCGCCGGGCGACCACACCGCGGTAGCCGAGTTGGCGATCGAACGTGCCAAGCGCCTGGTCGAAGCCGGCCAGGACGTCGTTGTTCTGCTCGACTCGATCACCCGTCTGGGACGTGCGTACAACAACAGCTCGCCGGCTTCGGGCCGAATCCTGTCCGGTGGTGTCGACTCGACCGCGCTGTACCCGCCGAAGCGATTCCTCGGCGCGGCTCGAAACATCGAACACGGCGGATCGTTGACGATCATCGCCACGGCCATGGTCGAAACCGGATCCACCGGCGACACCGTGATCTTCGAGGAATTCAAGGGCACCGGTAACGCCGAGCTCAAGCTCGATCGCAAGATCGCCGAGCGCCGCGTGTTCCCGGCGGTCGATATCAACCCGTCCAGCACCCGCCACGACGAACTGCTTCTTGCTCCCGACGAGGCGGCAGTGGTGCACAAGTTGCGGCGCGTGTTGTCCGGACTCGACTCGCATCAAGCCATCGACCTGCTGGTCGATCGCCTGAAGAAGAGCAAGAACAACCTGGAATTCCTCATGGAGGTCTCCAAGACCGCGCCGGGCGGCAACAACGACTGACCGGGTGTTCCCCGGATCTTTTGCCCGGGGAACAAGCCGGCAGGTGCGTGCGTTGTAAGCATCTGTCGGCACAGAAGTACCGACGATTAGCAGGGCGGATGCACGCTCTGGCATAATCAACGGCCGAGTCCGGTTCCGGTTCACGTCTTCGATCGGCGAAGGCGACCCGGCGACCATTACAAAGAACGGTAAGGACACCATGAAGGCAGGAATTCACCCCGACTACACACTGACGACAGTCGTCTGTGGTTGCGGCAATACTTTCGAGACCCGAAGCACCACCGACAAAGAGCGCATCAGCGTCGAGGTCTGCTCGCAGTGCCACCCCTTCTACACCGGCAAGCAGAAGATTCTCGACACCGGCGGCCGCGTCGCTCGCTTCGAGGCTCGCTACGGCAAGCGCGCCGGCAAGAAGGCCGACGCAGACAGCTAGCTGTTCCGCCGACGCCCGTCCTGTGATTCACAGGACGGGCGTCGGCTTTTTTGTGTCCACATCCAGTTGCACCCGCGTTCGAGAGTGAGTCATCCCCATGGCGAGAACAGTGAAGCCTTCGGCCATCGACGACATCCTCGCCGAACACTCCGGGCTCGAGCAGCAACTGGCCGACCCCGCTCTGCACAACGACCCGTCCGCGGCCCGAAGAGCAGGCAAGAGGTTCGCCGAGCTGGCGCCCATCATGTCTGCACACACCAAGCTGACGTCCGCGCAGGACGATCTCGAAGCCGCGCGAGAGCTGGCCGCCGACGATTCGTCGTTCGCGGCCGAGATCCCCGACCTCGAGGCGACCGTCGTGCAGCTCGAGCAGACGCTGACCGATCTGCTGGCACCACGTGACCCGCACGACGGCGACGACATCGTGATGGAGGTCAAGTCGGGTGAGGGCGGCGAGGAATCGGCGCTCTTCGCTGCCGATCTGGCGCGGATGTACGTGCGCTACGCAGAACGCCGCGGCTGGCGCGTCGAGGTCCTCGACGCGAACGTCTCGGACCTGGGTGGATACAAGGACGCGACGTTGTCGATCAAGACCAAGGATCCGCTCGACGGCGTGTGGGCGCGGCTGAAGTTCGAGGGCGGCGTCCACCGCGTGCAGCGAGTGCCGGTGACCGAATCGCAGGGGCGCGTGCACACCTCCGCGGCCGGCATCCTGGTGTACCCCGAACCCGACGAGGTAGAGGAGGTGCAGATCGACGAGTCCGACCTGCGCATCGACGTGTACCGCTCGTCCGGCAAAGGCGGCCAGGGCGTCAACACCACCGACTCCGCAGTCCGGCTCACGCACCTTCCCACGGGCATCGTGGTCACCTGCCAGAACGAGCGCTCGCAGCTGCAGAACAAGGCGCGCGCGATGCAGGTGCTCGCCGCTCGCCTGCAGGCAGCAGCAGAAGAAGCCGCCGACGAAGAGGCCTCGGCCGGTAGGGCCAGTCAGGTGCGCACCGTCGACCGCTCCGAGCGAATCAGAACGTACAACTTCCCCGAGAATCGCATCACCGATCACCGGATCGGCTTCAAGGCCCACAACCTCGACTCACTTCTGGACGGTGAGATGGATGCGCTGCTCGACGCGCTGGCCAAGGCGGACCGAGATGCGCGAATGCAAGCAGAATAGTTGCGGCACATAGCTTTACAGAGTTCGCTGGGCTGATTCACCGATCGGTGCGATACCCTGGCGGCCAGGTTCGACACCGTACCAGCGCCCGAGAGGCACACCAGAGATGAACCAGGCCTTGACCCCCGCAGGCGAGAACGCCGTGTCCGAGCTGTCGTCGCGCTACGGCATCTCGACCGATGCCGTTCGTACGATGCTCGACGCCGTCAACAACGGCCGCGGCACCATGGCGCAGTTCAACATTCCCGAGCTCGGAGGCAGCGGGCAGTGGATGCGTGGCGGCATGACCATGGTCGGCAACATGTTCGATCACGGGCTCAAGAGCCGGGTCGACGGTCTCTGCCGGGATCTGTCTGCAGTGTTGGCGCAGCACCAGGTGTACCCGCCGAGGGAGGCCGGTAGTTCGTCCTTCGGTGGCAACTCGTTCGGTGGCGGCTCGTGGTGGCCCTCGGAGCTCGGTGCGCCGAGTTCGAGCGGTGGCCAGAACGGCTCGCAATATGCAGTGTTCCCGGGATCTCGACGCCTCGCCGTGTTGGTCGGCGGCGAACTGGCCGTGTACGACACTCTCGATCACTCGATCGGCGGAGTGCAGCAACAGCAGGGCGGCGGACCGGGATCACTGGAGTTCACCAGCCAGTACGGCACGTTCACCGCAGGTAGCCTCCCTCGCGTCGACCAGCAGTCGAGCGGAACGAACACGCAGAACCAGTCGGCACCGCAATCCGCTCCGCAGACGTACACGCAAGCGTCCTCGCCGCAGCAGTCCACGCCGCAGCAGTCCTCGAATCAGTCGTCTCAGGGCAATCGGTCGGGCGTCGACATCTCCGACATCACGGCTGCGATCGAGGCACTCGCAGGGTTGCACGCCAAGGGATTTCTGACCGACGACGAGTTCTACGCCAAGAAGTCGGAGTTGCTGGGACGGGTGTGACCGCGCTGTCGGTGGCTCGTGGCAGTCTGTACGGGTGAGTCGCAAGCCGCTACGTCTGGCCATCCTCGAAGCAACATCGATGCTGGAGGCGGCCGGTGTGCCGAGCCCACGGGTCGACGCAGAACTGCTTGCCGCGCACCTCGTGGGCGTGGAACGCGGCCGTCTCGGTCTGGTGCCGCTCGTCGAGCCAGAGCTTGTCGAGGCTTATTTCCGTACTGTCGAGCAACGCGCGAAACGCATTCCGCTGCAATACATCACGGGCACGACCTCGCTGGGGAACATCGACGTCGAAGTAGGCCCGGGCGTCTTTGTGCCGCGTCCGGAAACGGAGTTGCTGTTGGCCTGGGCTCTCGCGTTCCTCGAGAACGTCGACCACCATCCGCCCGTGATTCTCGACCTCTGCACGGGTTCGGGTGCCTTGGCGTTGGCGATCGCCAACGCTCGGCCGGACGCCGTCGTCCATGCCGTCGAGCTGGACCCGTCGGCGTTGGCGTGGGCCCGTCGCAACGCGGATCTTCGCAGCGGACACGGCGATACGCCGATCACTCTGCACCACGGCGACGTCACTGCTCGTGACCTGTTGACCGAACTCGACGGTGCAGTCGACATGATCGTCGCGAACCCGCCCTACATCCCGGAGGGCGCACATCTCGATCCCGAGGTGATCGATCACGACCCGCACATGGCGCTGTTCGGTGGCGCGGACGGATTGTCGGTCATCGAACCGATGATCGGTAATATCGCCCGCTGGCTTCGAATCGGAGGCGGTGTCGCGATCGAACACGACGACTCCAATGGACGCGAGGTGGCGGCACTGCTGTCCCGACGACGGGTGTTCACCGAGGTCACCGCGCATCCGGATCTCGCGGGAAGGCCCAGGTTCGTCGTCGCCGCACGGGCACGCCCGGCCGAAGCCTGACGACGGGAACGGCAGGCGGGAGACACCTGACATCACTTCGTTATCGAAGGTGGAAGGATGGTCGCCGTGAGTACCGTCTACGACTGTCGTGAAGCCGATGCGCGCGCTGCCGGATTGACCGCGGCCCGCGGTGCCCTCAAGTCCGGTCGACTCGTCGTCATGCCTACCGACACCTTGTACGGGATCGCCGCGGATGCATTCGACGGCAGCGCTGTCACGGATCTGCTGCGTGCCAAGGGCAGGGGACGCGATATGCCGGTTCCGGTGCTCGTCGGTTCGTGGAACACCATCGACGGCCTGGTCCAGAGCGTCCGACCGCGGACCCGAGACCTGATTCGCGCCTTCTGGCCCGGCGCGCTGAGCATCGTGGTGCAGCAGGCTCCGTCTCTGGCCTGGGACCTGGGTGATGCTCAGGGCACCGTCATGCTGCGGATGCCTCTGCATCCGGTTGCGCTCGAGCTGCTGCGTGAGGTCGGCCCGCTCGCAGTCTCCAGCGCCAATATCTCCGGAAGTCCACCGGCCACCACGGTGACCGAGGCGCGAGACCAGCTCGGCGGCTCGGCCGCGGTCTACCTGGACGGGGGACCCGCCGATCACGCGGTGGCGTCGACCATCATCGATCTGACGAGCGATCGAGCACGAATTCTGCGGGTCGGTGCCATTCCCACCGACAAGATTGCCGAGGTTCTCGGGGTCACCGCCGAAAGCCTGGTCCCGGGAGCGTCCTGACATGCCCGTCCGTCCCGCATGAGCGGCGAGGTACTGGCTCAGTCGAATCTGGGTGCAGGCGTTCCGATTCGCGAACTGCTGCTGGTCTTTCTCACGGCCGCTGTGGTCACGTTCTTCGCCACCGGCGGAGTTCGGGTGGCGGCGATCAAGTTCGGTGCTGTCGCCGTTCCTCGTGATCGTGACGTCCACGTGCAGGCCACCCCGAGGCTCGGGGGAGTGGGGATCTACGCAGGAATGCTGGCTGCGCTGCTGTTCGCGTCGCAGTTGCCTGCGCTGGCTCGCGGGTTCGACGTCGCCTACAACCGCGATATTCCGGCCGCACTGGTTGCCGGCTTCGTGATCGTGCTGGTCGGCGTCATCGACGACCGATGGGGTCTGGATGCTCTGACCAAGTTCGTGGGCCAGGTGACGGCGGCGGGAGTCCTCGTCATCATGGGTGTGAGCTGGGTCGTGCTGTATCAGCCGTGGGGCGGCGAAGAGGGACAGCCCGGAACCACGCTCGTACTGGACCAACTGCAAGCCGGACTGGTGACCGTTCTGATCACCGTCGTGATCGTCAACGCGATGAACTTCGTCGACGGGCTCGACGGGTTGGCCGCAGGCCTCGGGCTCATCTCCTCGGTGGCGATCTGCATCTTCTCGGTGGGGCTGCTGCAGGAGCAGGGTGGAGACGTCGGTGTCTACCCGCCCGCGCTGATCGCAGCAGCTCTGGCAGGTGCCTGCCTGGGATTTCTGCCGCACAATTTCCAACCCGCTCGCATCTTCATGGGCGATTCGGGATCCATGCTGATCGGGCTGACGCTGGCCACGGTCTCGACGAGTGCCTCGGGGCGGATCCCGTTGACGGCATACGGACCACGCGATCTGCTGGGTCTGTTGTCGCCGCTTCTGCTGGTCGGGGCCGTCATGCTCATCCCCATACTCGATCTGCTGCTGGCTGTGATTCGCCGCACCAGGGCCGGACGCAGCCCCTTCAGCCCGGACAAGATGCACCTGCATCATCGACTCCTGCAAATCGGTCACTCGCATCGACGCGTGGTGCTGGTGATCTACCTGTGGGTCGGTGTCCTCGCCTTCGGGGCCGTCGGATCGTCCCTGCTGGACCGGCGGATAGTGGTGCTCCTGGTGGCGGCCGGTCTGGTGTTCGCGCTGGTCGTGACCGCTGTGCCCACGTTGAGGGTGGATCGATCTCGAGGCTCGGCACCCCGACGCGAGGGACGGGGCGGCTGATCCCGTCGGCTGTTCGTAGTCGCGTGCTGGGTACCCTCGACAACTGTGACCTTCACTCCGCAGTCCATGCCCGACCAATTCGCGCCGCTTCGCGCCGCGGTTCGATACGGACTCATCGGACTGGTGGTGCTGACGGTGGTGAGCGTCGGCATTGCGGTCGCTGCAGCCGGAACGCCCGGCCTGTGGGGATCGCTCATCGGTGTGGCCATCGGCGGAGGCTTCGTCATCACGACGGCATTGTCGGTTGCGCTCACCACACGTTTTCCGGCCTCGGCCGTCGGGGCACTGCTGCTCGGCGGGTGGTTGGTGAAGATGGTGATTGCGCTGATCGTGCTGGTTGCGCTGAAGGACGCCGACTTCTACAACCGCTACGCGTTGGGACTGACCATTCTGGGAGCGCTCGTCGTCGTCCTCGGCGCAGAGGTCTTCGGGGTCGTCAAGACCAAGGTCGCCTACGTGGATGCGGTTCCGGCGGAGGACAACCCCGACAATCGGTAGTACGACAGGCTGTCGTAATCGGTTAAGCTGAGGGCCGCCTACACAACGTCGTAGTTCTGTTGATAAAGTTTGCATCAAGCGGTGGGCAAGACTGGGACGAAAGAGACTTTTTCCCCGGACTGGACCCCCGCAGGTAGCAGTCAGCGTGAGCTTCCTTACAGTAGGCCCGGAGTCATCGACTTCGGCAACGTAAGGTTCCGCCTGAGAGTTGCCGAGTCGACGTGAGTCGCCTACACCCGACAGACGCTTGGCCGATGAAGACCGGGCCTCAGCCTCTGACGATTGCGAGCCGATTTTCGTCGACTTGATAGATCGTCATTGTCCGATCGAACCGCAGCCGCTAGCCGGCTGCGGCCCGAACACGGGAGAGACCGCTGAGCGTCACCACCCTGGCTGCGGAATACAGTCCGCCGTCACTATCCGATTTCTTTCCTCCCGCGGTGCTGTTCGAGGGGACTCCGTTCGAGCTCGACAGACTGATGCTCATCCGCATCCTGATGTCGGCGATTCTGATCATCTTCATGGTGGTTGCCCTCCGCAGCCCGAAGATCGTTCCGCGTGGTCTTCAGAACGTCGGAGAGATCGCTCTCGATTTCGTTCGGATCCACGTCGCAGAAGATGTGCTCGGTAAAGAACAGGGACGCCGATTCCTGCCCGTCATCATGACCATCTTCTTCACTGTGTTCGCGGTGAATGCGAGTGCCGTCATTCCGTTTCTGAACATCTCGTCGAACGCACGCATCGGCCTACCGATCGTGCTCGCTGCGGTTGCGTACGTCGCGTTCATCTACGCCGGTGTGAAGAAGTTCGGTGTCGGGAAGTTCGTCAAGGGCACCATCGTCATTCCGGGCATTCCTCCGGCGATGCACGTGCTGCTCATACCGCTGGAGTTCGTCTCGAACTTCGTGCTTCGCCCGTTCACGTTGACGGTGCGTCTGCTCGCCAACATGCTGGCCGGCCACATCATGCTCGTGCTGTTCTTCAGCGCGACCCAGTTCTTCCTCTTCGAGGCGTCGGCCGGGCTGAAGATCTTCGCGGCACCCTCGCTCATCATGGGCTTCCTGTTCACGTTGTTCGAGATGCTGGTGATCTTCCTCCAGGCCTACATTTTCGCGCTGCTCACGGCGATCTACATCGATCTGTCGCTGCACGCCGACTCGCACTGACCGACCAACTGACCGAACCAGCTACACCGCCACCTCCGACACCCGGATGTGGACCGAAGAAAGGGAACGGAAAACCCAATGAGCCTTGAAGTTCTGGCCCAGGCGCAGGAAATCACCGCAAGCGGATACGGCGCCATCGGCTACGGCCTCGCAGCGATCGGTGGTGGCATCGGCCTCGGCCTCGTCGTCGCCAAGAACATGGAAGCAACCGCTCGTCAGCCCGAGCTGGCCGGTCAGCTCCGTACCACCATGTTCCTCGGCATCGCATTCACCGAGTCCCTCGCCCTGATCGGCCTCGTCGCCGGCTTCATTCTCTGAGAGCGCGATGACAAACGCGATTACGTTGCTGGCGGCGGAGGGGGAGGAGTACAACCCTCTTCTGCCCGCAACCTACGACATCGTTTGGTCGCTCGTCTGTGTCGCAGCAATCGGCTTCCTGTTCTGGAAGTACGTTGTGCCGCGCTTCACCAAGGTTCTCGCTGAGCGTTCCGAGCTCATCGAAGGCGGAATCAAGAAGGCAGAAGAGGCACAGGCCGAAGCCAAGGCGGCACTCGAGCAGTACCACGCTCAGCTGGCCGACGCCCGTTCCGAGGCCGCGCAGATCCGTGAGGAAGCGCGTACCCAGGGACAGGCAATTCTCGCCGAGATGAAGGAAAAGGCGCAGGAAGAAAGCGACCGGATCGTGGCCGCAGGTCACAATCAGCTCGTTGCTCAGCGTCAGCAGATCGTCACCGAGCTTCGGGGAGATCTGGGACGCACGGCCGTCGAACTCGCTGAGAAGGTCATCGGAGAGCAGTTGTCCGACGACGCGAAGCGTTCCAGTTCGATCGATCGCTTCCTCAACGAGCTGGATTCCGTCACCGCGGACTCCGCAGCCGGAAAGTGAGTCGAACCATGTACGCAACTTCTCGAGAGGCACTCGCCCGCACGCGGTCGGTTGCCCACGAAGCTCTGGGGTCCGCGTCGGCAGGCGAGGCAACAGCCGTCGCTGCTCAGACCGGTGCCGAGTTGTTCGCCGTCGTCGAGACTCTCGACGCGCAGCGCACGTTGCGTACCGCTCTCGCCGATGCGTCGGTCGAGGGCGTTCGGCGAAGCGATCTGGCCGGAGAGGTCTTCTCCGGCCAGGTGTCGAGTGCAACGGCGACGATCGTCAAGGCCGCAGCCGGCGAAAGCTGGTCCACCGCTCGTGACCTGCTGAACTCACTGGTCGAGCTGGGACGTGAAGCTCTGCTTCGCGCCGCTGCCGATCAGGATCAGTTGGACACGGTCGAGGACGAGCTGTTCCGGCTCGGACGGATCGTGGCAGCCAACCCGCAACTCGAGCAGGCCCTGTCGGATCGCTCGAAGCCGTCGCAGGCCAAGCGTGAACTGCTCGGTCGTCTGCTGTACGGCAAGGTCACCGCGGTCACCGAGGCGCTCGCAGTTCAGGCTGTGACGCGTCCGCGGAAGGCGGCTCCCGCCGACGTGCTCAACGGATTGGCCGATCTGGCCGCCGAACAGCGCGACCGCGCGGTTGCACACGTTCGTAGCGCAGCCCCACTGAGCGACAGTCAGCTCGAGAAGCTGACGGCAACCTTGACCCGCACGTACGGCAAGCAGGTCACGGTGCACGTCGAGGTCGATACCGAACTGCTCAGCGGACTTGTCGTTCGTATCGGCGACGAGGTCATCGACGGTAGCGGGGCAGGCCGCCTCGCTGCATTGCGAAAGACGCTCAAATAGTCCGACACGGACACAGTAACGAGAAGAAGCGTCTCGACTTTCGAGACATTTCACCCCGCGATCATTTGAAGGAAGAGCAGGAAACACTATGGCGGAGCTGACGATCTCCTCCGACGAGATCCGTAGCGCGATCGATAACTTCACCGCGAGCTACTCACCGGAGTCTTCCCGCGAGGAGGTCGGCACGGTTACGGACACGAGCGACGGAATCGCTCACGTGTCCGGATTGCCGTCGGCGATGTCCAACGAACTCCTGGAATTCCCCGGCGGAGTCCTCGGTGTCGCGCTGAACCTGGATGCCACCGAAATCGGTGCCGTCATCCTCGGTGACTACGAGCACATCGAAGAAGGCCAGGAAGTCAAGCGCACCGGAGACGTGCTGTCGGTCCCCGTGGGCGATGGCTACCTCGGCCGCGTCGTCGACCCCCTGGGCAAGCCCATCGACGGCCTCGGCGACATCGAGTCCTCCGAGACCCGCGCCCTCGAACTGCAGGCTGCCTCGGTGCTCGAGCGCCAGCCCGTCGAGGAGCCGCTGCAGACCGGCATCAAGGCGATCGACGCCATGACCCCGATCGGCCGCGGCCAGCGTCAGCTCATCATCGGCGACCGCAAGACCGGCAAGACCGCGGTCTGCATCGACGCGATCCTGAACCAGAAGGCCAACTGGGAGAGCGGCGACGACAAGAAGCAGGTTCGCTGCATCTACGTCGCCATCGGCCAGAAGGGCTCCACGATCGCAGGCGTCAAGGCTGCACTCGAGGAGCAGGGCGCACTCGAATACACGACCATCGTCGCGGCTCCCGCGTCCGATTCGGCCGGCTTCAAGTGGCTCGCCCCGTACACCGGCTCGGCCATCGGCCAGCACTGGATGTACCAGGGCAAGCACGTCCTCATCGTGTTCGACGACCTGACCAAGCAGGCCGAGGCGTACCGCGCCATCTCGCTGCTGCTGCGTCGTCCGCCGGGCCGCGAGGCATACCCCGGTGACGTCTTCTACTTGCACTCCCGTCTGCTCGAGCGTTCGGCCAAGCTCTCCGACGAGCTCGGCGGTGGATCGTTGACGGCTCTGCCGATCATCGAGACCAAGGCCAACGACGTCTCGGCGTACATCCCGACCAACGTCATCTCCATCACCGACGGCCAGGTCTTCCTGGAGTCGGACCTGTTCAACAAGGGCGTCCGTCCCGCAATCAACGTGGGCATCTCGGTGTCCCGAGTCGGCGGTGCGGCACAGACCAAGGGCATGAAGAAGGTCTCCGGATCTCTTCGCCTCGAGCTCGCTCAGTTCCGTGAGCTCGAAGCCTTCTCGGCGTTCGCATCCGACCTCGACGCAGCCTCCAAGGCACAGCTCGAGCGCGGCGCACGTCTGGTCGAGCTGCTCAAGCAGGATCAGTACGCCCCGGTTGCCGTCGAAGATCAGATCGTCTCGATCTGGCTCGCCGGCCAGGGCACGTACGACTCGGTGCCCGTCGGCGACGTGCGTCGCTTCGAGACCGATCTGCTCGAGGATCTGCACCGCAATGCCAGCGGTGTCTACGACAGCATTGCCGGTGGCAAGGCGCTCGACGAGGACAACCAGAAGGCACTGACCGAGGCGACCGAGAAGTTCAAGGCCGGATTCGTCGACTCGGACGGCAACCGTGTCGTCAACGAGGCCGAGGCAGACACTCTGAACGCCGACGAGGTCAGCCAGGAGCAGGTCAACGTCACCCGCAAGACAGTCAGCAAGTAGGCCCGCGATGACAGGTGACATGACGAGCACAGAAGGGAGCGTGAACAGCTAGATGGCAAGCATTCTCGAGCTTCGCTCCCGCATCAAGTCGGTCAACTCGACCAAGAAGATCACCAAGGCACAAGAGTTGATCGCGACATCGCGAATCACCAAGGCGCAGGCCCGCGTTGCCGCATCGAAGCCGTACGCGGAAGAGATCACCAAGGTGCTCTCCGCGTTGGCGAGTGCATCGAGTTCGCTCGATCACCCGCTGCTCAACGAGCGACCCGAGCCCAAGCGTGCAGCGGTTCTGGTCGTGACCAGCGACCGCGGTATGTGCGGCGGCTACAACTCCAACGTGCTCAAGGAGACGGAGGAGCTGTTCCAGCTGCTCCGCTCCGAGGGCAAGGATCCGGTCATCTACGTGCTCGGCGCAAAAGGCTTGGGCTACTACACATTCCGCGAGCGGGACGTGAAGGGTGCGTGGACGGGCTTCTCGCAGGAGCCCGGGTACGCCGACGCCGCCAAGGCGAGCAGGCACCTGGTCGAGTTGTTCATGGCCGGGTCTGGCACCGAGGTCGACGCTCCCAACGGTGAAGGCACCGTCGAGGGCGTGGACGAGTTGCACATCGTCTACACCCGCTTCGTGTCGATGCTCACGCAGAAGCCCGAAGTTCGCCGGATGGCACCTCTCGAAATCTCGTACACCGACGAGGAGTTCGAGATGGGTGCAGACGCGTTGAGCGACTCGCCGACCGCAGATGTGCAGGCACAGTACGAGTTCGAGCCGGAGGCAGGAACTCTGCTGTCGGCGCTGTTGCCCAAGTACATCAGCACCAGGATCTACGCGTCGTTGCTCGATGCAGCAGCGTCGGAGTCCGCGGCGCGTCGTACCGCCATGAAGGCAGCGACGGACAACGCGAACGAATTGGTCGAGACCTTGAGCCGTCAGGCCAACCAGGCTCGGCAGGCCCAGATCACCCAGGAAATCAGCGAAATCGTCGGTGGCGCCAACGCGTTGGCCGACAGCGCAGGAAGTGACTAAGCAATGACCGCAGCAGTAGCCCAAGAGAACGCGAGCGGAGCGGACACACAGTCCGGCCGTGTCGTTCGGGTCATCGGCCCCGTTGTGGACGTCGAGTTCCCGCGCGGCTCGATTCCCGCATTGTTCAACGCCCTCAACGCAGAGATCACTCTGCCGACCGTGGCCAAGACCCTGACGCTCGAGGTCGCACAGCACCTCGGCGACAACTTGGTTCGCACCATTTCGATGCAGCCCACCGACGGACTCGTCCGCGGCACCGCAGTCATCGACTCGGGCAAGCCGATCTCGGTTCCCGTCGGTGACGTCGTCAAGGGCCACGTGTTCAACGCCCTCGGTGACTGCCTGGACACCCCTGGACTCGGCCGTGACGGCGAGCAGTGGGGCATCCACCGTAAGCCACCAGCCTTCGATCAGCTCGAGGGCAAGACCGAGATCCTCGAGACCGGCATCAAGGTCATCGACCTTCTGACCCCGTACGTCAAGGGCGGAAAGATCGGTCTGTTCGGTGGTGCCGGTGTCGGCAAGACCGTGCTGATCCAGGAAATGATCACCCGTATCGCACGCGAGTTCTCGGGCACCTCGGTGTTCGCAGGAGTCGGCGAGCGCACCCGTGAGGGCACCGACCTTCACCTCGAAATGGAAGAGATGGGCGTCCTCCAGGACACCGCCCTCGTCTTCGGCCAGATGGACGAGCCGCCCGGCACGCGTATGCGCGTGGCGTTGTCGGCACTGACCATGGCGGAGTACTTCCGCGATGTTCAGGGACAGGACGTTCTTCTGTTCATCGACAACATCTTCCGCTTCACCCAGGCAGGTTCGGAGGTGTCGACCCTTCTCGGTCGTATGCCGTCGGCCGTCGGTTACCAGCCCACGCTGGCGGACGAGATGGGTGAGCTCCAGGAGCGCATCACCTCGACCCGTGGACGCTCGATCACCTCACTGCAGGCGATCTACGTTCCCGCCGACGACTACACCGACCCGGCACCGGCCACGACGTTCGCGCACCTCGATGCGACGACCGAGCTCTCGCGTCCGATTTCGCAGATGGGTATCTACCCCGCTGTGGACCCGCTGAGCTCCACCTCGCGCATCCTCGAGCCCGGCATCGTCGGTGCGGAGCACTTCCGCGTCGCCAACGAGGTCAAGCGGATCCTGCAGAAGTACAAGGAGCTGCAGGACATCATCGCCATTCTCGGTATGGACGAGCTTCAGGAAGAGGACAAGGTTCTGGTCGGCCGCGCACGCCGCCTCCAGAAGTTCCTCGGCCAGAACTTCATCGTTGCCGAGAAGTTCACCGGCGAGGCCGGTTCGGTCGTGTCGCTGTCCGACACCATCGAGGCGTTCGACAAGGTCACCAAGGGTGAGTACGACCACCTTCCCGAGCAGGCCTTCAACAGCTGTGGCGGTCTCGACGATGTCGAGGCAGCCGCGAAGAAGATGGCCGGAAAGTAGACCGACGTGACTTCTTCCGAGAAGAGCGGCATGGAGGTCTCCCTGGTCGCTGTGGAGCAAAAGCTGTGGTCCGGTACCGCGACCATCGTCAGCGCTCAGACCACCGAAGGTGAGATCGGCATCATGCTGGGCCACGAGCCTGTCCTCGGGCAGTTGATCGAGGGCGGCACGGTGTCGATCACGACCACGGACGGCGAGAAGCTCATCGCAGCCGTCCACGGTGGATTCCTGTCGGTGACGGGCAAGACGGTCACCGTGCTGGCAGAATCGGCCGACTTCGCAGAAGACATCGATGTCGAAGCGGCACGGGCTGTAGTGACAGAGAACGGGGACGACCTCGAGGCCATCGCTGTGGCCAAGGGACGTATCCGCGCTGTCGAGCGGTCCTAGGTTCACGAGAAGCCGCGACGAGACCTGCGATGCACACCGGATTGATTGTTCTGATCATTCTGGTTGTGCTGCTCGCAGGGCTCGTCGCGGCTTTTGCGTACCGTCTGACGGTTCTCAGGCGTGGGGGCACCGCGGCGATCATGCGAGTGTTGCCGTCGGAGGGTGGCACCGGTTGGCGCCACGGCATCATTAGGTACGGCGACAACACGCTGGTGTTCTTCAAATTGTCGAGCCTGCGTCCCGGCCCCGATCATCGGTTGGGCCGACAGGACGTTCACGTGGGGGATCGACGAGCACCGCGGGACACCGAGTTCGACATCATGACCTCCGACATCGCAGTGTTGGAGCTGTCCGATGGCGGAAAGAACTACGAGATAGCGCTGGACAGAAGTGCGTTGACCGCTTTCCTGTCCTGGGTGGAGTCGCGGCCATCGGGCCGCTCGCGTCGCCGCCGACCGGCGGCCTGATCAATTCCCGTCGGTAGTCGGCTCGCTCGACGCGCGGCTCGATCCCGGAACCCACTGGACATCGCCTTCGGGGTTGGCGTGGCGGCTCAGAATGAACAAAAGATCCGAGAGTCGGTTGAGGTACTTCGCCGGCAACGCACTCGTCGTGTCCGGGCTTGCGTGCACAGCAGCCCAAGCCGATCGTTCGGCACGGCGGGCCACCGTTCGCGACACATGTAGCAAGGCTCCCAAAGGCGTTCCACCTGGCAGGATGAACGACGTCAGTGCGGGCAGCTCCTCGTTGAATTCGTCGCACCAGCTTTCGAGGCGGTCGACGTAGCTCTGATCGATGCGCAGTGGAGGGTATTGCGGATCCTCGACGACCGGAGTGGAGAGATCGGCCCCCGCGTCGAACAGATCGCTCTGGATGGTTCGGATCACCGAATACACCGATTCGGGCGGGTTGCCCAGCGCGAGAACGACTCCGAGGCTTGCATTGGTCTCGTCGCAGTCGGCGTAGGCAATCAGGCGTTCGTCGTTCTTCGACACTCGCGAGAAGTCGCTGAGCCCGGTGGTCCCGTCGTCGCCGGTTCTCGTATAGATGCGGGTGAGGTGAACGGCCATGCGGGCTACGGTACCGCGCGGGTGTCGGTCGGTCCCGCTGGCTACGCTGTCGAAGTGAGTGAACGCTTTTTGGTCAACGGTGGTAACCGCCTCGTCGGTGAGGTGGCGGTCGGGGGCGCGAAGAACAGCGTCCTCAAGCTGATGGCGGCGGCGCTGCTGGCCGAGGGCACCAGCACGATCACGAACTGCCCCGACATCCTGGATGTACCGCTGATGGCAGAGGTCTTGCGCGGGCTCGGCTGTGAGGTCGAATTGGACGGTTCGGTCGTCCACATCACCACTCCGGCCATGCCGAAATATCATGCCGATTTCGCGGCAGTTCGCCAGTTCCGAGCCTCCGTGTGTGTCTTGGGACCGCTGGTCGCGCGGTGCAAGAGAGCCGTCGTTGCTCTGCCCGGTGGCGACGCGATCGGTTCGCGACCCCTCGACATGCACCAGTCCGGTCTCCAATTGCTGGGCGCGCGCAGCGAAATTCAACACGGATGCGTGGTCGCAGAAGCAGACGAACTGCGCGGGGCGAACATCAGACTCGCGTTTCCGTCCGTGGGTGCCACCGAGAACATCTTGATGGCTGCTGTCCTCGCCACCGGGGAGACGGTGATCGACAACGCGGCGCGTGAGCCGGACATCGTCGACGTCTGCAACATGCTCAACGAGATGGGTGCCGACGTTCGCGGTGCAGGCACATCGACCTTGACCATTCGTGGTGTGAGCGCGCTGAAGCCCACGACCCACAAGGTGATCGGCGATCGTATCGTCGCCGCGACCTGGGGAATCGCCGCCGCGATGACGCGTGGGGACGTTCGAGTGCGCGGGGTCAATCCGAAGCACCTTTCGTTGGTGTTGGACAAACTGAGGTCGGCCGGGGCCGAGGTCACCAGTGAGCCGGACGGCTTTCGCGTCGTTCAACACGAGCGTCCGCGGGCGGTCAATTTCGCGACGCTTCCGTACCCGGGGTTTCCGACCGACCTCCAGCCGATGGCCATCGGGCTTGCAACCGTCGCCGACGGCACGTCGATGATCACCGAAAACGTCTTCGAGGCACGATTCCGATTCGTCGAGGAGATGATCAGACTCGGGGCCGACGCTCGCACAGACGGCCACCATGCCGTGGTCCGCGGTGTGCCGCAGCTGTCCAGTGCGCCGGTGTGGTCCTCCGACATTCGGGCGGGGGCGGGCTTGGTACTCGCAGGACTGGTGGCCGACGGCACGACCGAGGTGCACGACGTGTTCCACATCGACAGGGGCTATCCACGGTTCGTGGAAAATCTGACCGCTCTCGGAGGGAGCATCGAGCGGGTCAGCTGACCAAGCCTGCTTTCGAGGACGTCGACCAGTACTCGCAGGGCACGATCGAATCGATCGTCCGCCACCGAGCCGTAGCCGACGACGATTCCACCTTGGGTGGTGGGCGACCGCGTCGAGTGTTCGAGGGTGGACACGGCGACCCCGTTCGCTGCGCAGTCGGCTGCGACGTGGCGTGCTACCTCGGTGTCGAGCATCAGAACGGTATGCAGCCCGGCACCGACACCACGAAGCTCGCCGAATCGAGAGAGCGCGGCGTTGACGACGCGGTCACGTGCCCGATAGATCCGACGCGCGGTGCGTACGGATCGGTCCCATTCGCCGTCGCGTAGCAGTGAGCTCATCGCGTGCTGGATGGGAACCGAGGGGTGGTCACCGATTGCGCGACGTGTGTCGGTGATGCGCTCGACCATCGACGGGGGAGCCACCATCCATCCGAGTCGTACGCCGGCACCCAACGTCTTCGATACGGTTCCCAAGTAGACGGCGCGGTCCGGAACGAGCTCGGTGACTGTAGGCAAAGGTGCTATGCCATAACGGAATTCGGAATCGTAGTCGTCTTCGATGATGGTCGATCCAATGCTTCGTGCCCAGTCCGCCAGTGCACGCCTGCGACCGATGGGCATGAGCCCGCCGGTGGGGTATTGGTGTGAGGGGGTGACATAGATGGCAGGGGTCCTCGGAGGTACGAATTCAAGTTCTTCGACTACTAGGCCTTCACGGTCGACAGGGACATCGTGAACGGACCACCTGCGGTGGGTCGCGAGGGCGGCGGCTGATCGATATCCCGGATTCTCCAGTGCGAGAACATGTTCGACACCGACGTTCGCGGAGAGTGCGCCCAGTACCAAGTCCAGACCGTGGATGCTTCCCGTGGTTACGACGATCGAATCCGCGGTGGTGTGCAGTCCACGTGCACGGCCCAGCAGGTCCGCGATGCGTGTTCTCAGGTCGAGCAAGCCTGCCGGATCGGGGTAGTCGCCGGGCGGGGGCGATACGCCGACATCTCGCCAGGCCCGCTTCCACGCTTCGGACGCGCGCGGGGGAGTCCACGGTATTCCGGGTCGGAGCGAAATGCGCTGAGCAACCGGTGGGTTTTCTTGTGCTCGGCGTGGGCTGCGGCGCGATCGAACGGCATGCGCAACATCTCGGACGTAAGTGCCGGATCCGCGACGTGCATCGAGCCAACCTTCGGCCACGAGCTGCTGGTACGCCTTCTCCACCACCGCGCGAGCCAAGCCCACTTCGGTGGAAAGCGCTCTGGTGCTGGGCAATCGGGCGCCAGGCGCAAGCTCGCCGCGATCGATGGCCGCGCGGATACCGTCGGCTACTTGAACGGGCAACGTACGACGGTCGGCGCGATCGACCGTGATCGACAGCGAATTCGCCGGCAAGGTCATCGTGCGCCACCTGTCGAGGTAGATAAGTGGCCTAGCAAAGTCACTACCAATTGGACCATGACAGTGAGCCAACCGAGCGGGATCCTGTATTCATGACGACCGACGAATCATTCCTGTCCCCGACGCCCAGAACCACAGTGATCCGTGGTCGGCAGCGCGCGCGAGCAGAGCGATCGGCACTGCTGGACGTTCTCCGCTCGGCTCGCCTCTGCCATCTGGGCGTGGTGGTGGAGAACGTGCCGCGTGTGCTTCCGACCGTGTTCGGCGTGGATCCGGACGGCCCGGACAGGGACGGAACTCTGTACCTGCACGGCTCGGTCGCCTCTCGCAGCCTGATCGAGGCTCCGGCCCAGGACATCTGCGTCACGGTTACCGTCGTCGACGGGTTGGTCCTGGCTCGATCCGCGTTCCATCACTCGATGAACTATCGAAGTGCGGTCGTGGTTGGGCGGCCGCGTCGAGTGGAGGACGAGCAGGAGCGAATCCGCGCTTTGGACGCAATAGTCGATCAGGTCGTCCCGGGTAGAAGTGCACACCTGCGTGCGCATACGAGGAAAGAAGTCGCAGCGACCAGCGTGCTGGCGCTTTCGCTGTACGAGGCATCGGTGAAGGCACGTACCGGCGGACCGGTCGACGATGCCTCCGACATTGCTGCCGGGGGAGTCTGGGCGGGGGTTGTGCCCATCGGTGACAGCGTCGGGCGTGCAGTACGTGCCGATGACGTGGAACCACACCTTGCAGAGCCGGACCACGTAGTCGCGTTGTCTCGCTCCTGAAACCGGTGTCGACAGCAATTTCCGCAAATATGGCTGGCGTCACACGACAGGATTTGTCGTCGGAACGGAGCAGGCTGGAGCGTCCATGTGCTCGGACCTGCATGGATGCGTGCACAAGCTCGATCAACCAGCCGATTTGCGCGCATGGGGTTGGTGGCGTAACTTTTGTCGAGTCAGAGCGACGGACACCGACCTGGTCTTCACGGACTGGGATACGAGGTTGGACGTGTGGCCTGGCAGGTTGTATCCCCCAAGAGTCGGGCCTTGTGTCCGAGACCAAGCTGGGATAGGCTGGAACAGTTGCCCTGGAGGCCTTCGGACGGTGTGTTCGTGGGTCGAGAGTGTGTGCGTGTTCTTTGAGAACTCAACAGTGTGTCGATGAATGTCAGTGCCGAATTTTATTTGGTGAAAGCATTCGATGTATCAGCCATCCGCTTGTGGTGGTTGTTGTCGGGTGTTGTTTTGAATATGCTAGTTGAGTTTTTTTGCTAGTGATTTGACTTGATGTCTTTGACTGATTCGCAGCCTCTTCGGGGGTTGTTGTTTCGCAGGTCTTTTACGGAGAGTTTGATCCTGGCTCAGGACGAACGCTGGCGGCGTGCTTAACACATGCAAGTCGAGCGGTAAGGCCTTTCGGGGTACACGAGCGGCGAACG
>NZ_JALGQI010000065.1:0-532 GCF_022810385.1 Rhodococcus sp. ARC_M12
TCCCCGAGGCTTATCGCAGCCTCCTACGTCCTTCATCGGCTCCTGGTGCCAAGGCATCCACCGTACGCTCTTCATTACTTACAACAAAGATGCTCGCGTCCACTGTGCAATTCTCAAACAACACACAACCAAGAAACCACACGCGCTACCAGCCACCACCGAAGCGATGCGATGTAAACACAATTCCTTGCTCGTATATGTCTTGCCTAGAAAGAAACACTCGCGTGTTCTCTCAGGACCCAACAGTGCATCGATATAACTCGTTCGTATCTCCGGCATTGCCGGCGACACGATGAACGAATTGGTTGTCAGTGTTCCACCCGTGAGCACCGCAGCCCTACATATGAGGACTAAACGGTTTCTGTCGCTGGATCGTCTGCTGACTGTTCAGCAGTGCATCCGAGCGAAGAGGCTCCTTAGAAAGGAGGTGATCCAGCCGCACCTTCCGGTACGGCTACCTTGTTACGACTTCGTCCCAATCGCCGATCCCACCTTCGACGGCTCCCTCCCACGAGGGGTTAGGCCACCGGCT
>NZ_JALGQI010000021.1:0-99929 GCF_022810385.1 Rhodococcus sp. ARC_M12
ACGGCACCGTCGTCCGGTTCGACGGTGCCAAGGAATTCGCGAACCTCCAGGTCGGATACGACCCCGCGCAGCGGTGGGTGCTCGTGTTCGCGGTCACGATGATGACCGGACTACTGGTGTCCCTGGTCATCACACGTCGCCGTGTCTGGTTCCGGGTCCACCCCGGCGAGCGCGGTCTCTCGCCAGTGGACATGGGTGGCCTGGCTCGCACCGATCACGCCGGCTGGGGACCGGAATTCCAGACCCTTCGGTTGAAGATCTGGCCGCACACGCAGAGCCCGTCCGAGAACCACGACAGAGAAACGGTGTAGCACCATGCCGATCGACGACACCCTCGCCCGGTGGAGCGACATCAGCTTCGAGACCGCCTTCGTGGTCTATCTCCTCGCCGCGATCGCATTCCTCGCACAGCTCGCAACGACCCGTAGCGCGGAACTGCACAATACGGAGCGACTTCGTGCTCGGATCATTGCTGCCACGTCGACGACGCCCGGACGCATTCCCGACGCACCCCGGCGAGTTCCATCCGAACGTTTCGGGCGTAGCGGACTCGGGCTGGTGATGGTGGCACTGACCCTGCATATCGGGTCGATCATCCTTCGCGGGATCGCCACCGGCAGGCCGCCGTGGGGCAACATGTACGAATTCGTCTCGGTCACCTGCGCAGCAGGTGTAGTCGCTGCACTGGTGGTGCTGCGCTCGACGCAGCTACGCACCCTGTGGTTGTTCGTTCTGGTGCCGACGTTGATCCTGCTGTTCGTCGCCGGCACCGTGCTGTACGCCGACGCAGCACCGGTGGTACCGGCACTGCAGTCGTACTGGCTGCCGGTGCACGTCTCCATCGTCTCGCTCGGCAGCGGGGTGTTCCTGATCTCCGGGGTTGCGAGCATACTGTTCCTGATCCGCATGAAGCATCCCGAGGACTCGGGCAGCCGCGTGAGCCGGATCGCAGCCCGCCTGCCCTCCGCGCAGACACTGGACATCGTGGCCTACAAGACCACGATCTTCGCCTTCCCGCTCTTCGGCGTCGGCGTCATCCTCGGCGCTATCTGGGCCGAAGCCGCGTGGGGCCGGTTCTGGGGCTGGGATCCGAAAGAAACGGTCTCCTTCATCACCTGGATCGTCTACGCCTCCTACCTGCACGCCCGCGCCACCAGCGGGTGGCGCAACACCCGCGCAGCATGGATCAACATCGCCGGATTCGTGGCGATGCTGTTCAATCTGTTCATCATCAACATGGTCGTCTCCGGCCTGCACTCCTACGCAGGCCTGAACTGATGACCGCTATCTGCCTCTCAGCGCGTCCGTACGGTCCTGCGGAATGGGCATCGGCGACATCGGTCCCGCCTCGACCCGGCCGGTGTTACCGGCCGGGTATCGCCCCGACCACGATCCTGGAGCAGCGATCACGATCCGGATCACCTGACCCCAGGATTCGCGCCGATCATGTTCTACCGCCGCAGCTTTCACCATCGCGGCGTGGTTGAGAGCATGCAATCACGGATAGTGCTGCGAGAGGATGTGTGTTCGTTCGAGGTGGTGCCAGCGCACCTCTGTTGTCGATGCCGCTGCTGCTGGGGTCATGTCGATCCCGTAGAGCCTGCATGCAGTCCGATCACCGCCCGCAGGTCTCTACCTTCCCTGACCGAGTTCGCTTCGCGCGGGAGTCGATGTGCAGCAGGTACATCCATCCGAGCACCCGGAGCTGCTGCCGTCGTCTGCTCCGATCGCCGAGGGTGACGGTGCGGTGGTGGCGGCCAGTAGGTTCCCAGATGCGAGAGGCGCAGCGTTCCTCGGCGTCGGGGCCGGAGCGCAGCAGGCATCCTCGAAGGCCGCTGCGGGTGCGATCGTGACATTGAGGGCACCGGATGCCGTAGGCGGTGGGACGAACCCGTCCAACGGTGTGGTGCGGGCGGCACGAATCGCATTGGCGATCACCAGGACTTCGGCGAGTTCGTGGACGAGCACCACAGTCGCCAAACCGAGGACGCCGGTGGCAGCCAGTGGGACGAGCACGCCGATGATCGCGATCGACAGGGCGATGTTCTGGACCATGATGCCGCGGGCATGCCGAGCGTGGGCCAGCACCTGCGGTAGATGCCGGAGGTCTTCCCCCATGAGGGCAACATCGGCGGTCTCGATGGCAACGTCGGTTCCCATTGCGCCCATGGCGATACCGACATCTGCGGTCGCCAAGGCGGGAGCGTCGTTGATGCCGTCGCCGACCATGGCAATCTTGCGTCCGGCCGCGATGTCGGCGAGCAGGGCCGCTTTGTCCTCGGGCAGTAGTTCGGCGTGGACGGCGGTGATACCCGCCTGGGTCGCCAGGGCCTGCGCAGTGAGTGCGTTGTCGCCGGTGAGCATCGCAGTGTCGATACCGAGCGCGGTGAGTTGGCGGACAGCCTCGGCGGCCTCGGGCCGCAGTTCGTCGCGGACGGCGATCGCAGCGATCAGGACTCCGGCGCGTTCGACGAGAACGACTGTGGCACCGCTGCTTTGGAGACGAGCGACGTCGGCGCGGAACTCCTCGGAGCTGGGGTGGGTGTCGAACCAGCTCGGTTTCCCGAGCCTGATCGCGGCTCCGTCGAGGGTGCCGGTCAGGCCGTGTCCGGCGATGGCAGTGACATCATCGGCTGCCGCGACGGTCGATACGGAAGCGAGGATGGCGCGGGCGAGTGGATGCTCGCTGCGCGCTTCGAGCGCAGCAGCAACGGCCAGCGCGGCGTCGCGGCCGATTCCCGCAGCGGTGACGACGTCGACGACCTCCGGTCGTCCTGCGGTGAGGGTGCCGGTCTTGTCCACGGCGACGACGCGGATGCGGCCCAGCTCTTCTACTGCTGCACCGCCTTTGATCAATGCCCCGTTGCGGCTCGCAGCCCCGATCGCCGCCACCACCGACAGCGGCACCGAGATGGCCAACGCGCACGGTGATGCCGCGACCAGGACCACCAGTGCGCGTTCGAGCCACAACATGGGGTCACCGAGCACCGCACCGACGCCGGCGACGAGGGCGGCGAGAATCATGATCGAAGGCACGAGGGGACGTGCGATCCGGTCCGCGAGCCGCTGGCCGGCCCCTTTGCGGTCCTGGGCCTGTTCGACGATGCGGACGATGCGCGCAAGCGAACTCTCCGATGCCGGCGCGGTGACGGTGATCTCGATGGCTCCGCCGCCGTTGATGGCACCGGCATGCACCTCGTCGCCGACACCGGCTTCGATGGGCACGGACTCGCCGGTGATCGCGGACACGTCCAGATTCGTCGAACCGCGTGCGATGGTGCCGTCCGTGGCAGCTCGCTCGCCCGGTCGCAGCACCATGGTGTCCCCGATCACGACATCGTCGGGGGGCAGGGCCTGCTCGGTTCCACCGCGCAGGACCGACACTGTCGGCGGCACCAAGGACAGAAGTGCGCGTAGTCCGCGGCGGGTCTTGGTGACCGCGTACTCCTCGAGTCCCTCGGCGACGGAAAACAGGATGCCGAGCATCGCGGCCTCGGGGATCTGGCCCAATGCGATGGCACCGAGGAGCGCGATCGTCATCAGCGTGCCGACACCGATGCGGCCGTGTCGCAGATTTCTCACCGTCGCGGGAACGAAGGTGACGGCCGCGATCGCGGCAGCGATCAGACCGCCGACGGTCGCGACCGCATCGGCACCCGTTCGACCGAGCAACCACGATGCGGCGAGGATGATCGCGGCTACCGATGCGAGTTGCAGCTCGCGGACCTGCCACAACCTCTGGGGTACGTCGGTCGGAGCCGGACCTGCCGTGCCCGTACCGTCGGCGGCCGGTTCGGTGGTCGGCGCAGCGGGGGTCGGTCCGCAGCACGCGTCAGCCATGATCGACCCCGGTGAGATCAGCGGTGGCCGAGGCGGTGGCCAGTGGCTCGGTCAGTATCGAGAGCAGTCGGGCGCCGCGATCGGTGAGCGAATACATGACCAACTTTCCCTCTCTGTTCGATGTGACGGCGTCCGCGGCTTTGAGTTTGCGGAGATGGTGGGAGACCAGCTTCTGGCTCTGTCCCACGATCCACGCAACATCGCAGCCGCACATCTGCCCGCCGGCGTTCAACGCGAGCGCGATGGTCAGTCGGGTGGGGTCACCGAAAGCTCGGGCAGCGTCGGCGACCGGTTCGATATCGCCGAGAGCAGGCAAGGCTGCGCGCACCCTCTCGGCGTGAGGGAGGTCCATACACAACAGATCGCACGAGTCCAAAGGTTCCAAGGCCATGGGCACAATCTAACAATCATGCGATCGTCAGGGAAGACCTTTCGGTCGACGTTCGTACGATTGTTAGTCTCACAACGGGTCGAAACGCCCATATCGGGCCCGTTGATCAGTCCGAACGAGTCGAGAAGGTAGTTGTATGAGCCGAGCGTTGAAGATTTCCCTGTCCCTGGTGGTCGTGTTCGCCGCCGCGTTGGCTGTATTTCTGGTGGTGGACCGATCGGGCACGCCGGATGCTGCCGCCGCCGAGCAGGCCGCCGCCGACCCTGCCTCGATCGCGGTGCGCGAGAACAGTCATCGGTTGAACTCGGTGCCCGACGGCCGGGTCACGTTCGTGGAGTTCCTCGACTTCGAGTGCGAGGCCTGCCGGTCTGTCTACCCAGCGATCGAACAATTGCGTGAGGAGTACGGCGACCGGGTGAGCTTCGTGGCCCGCTACTTTCCCATCGCCTCGCACTTCAATGCCGAACGCGCCGCACGCGCTGTCGAAGCCGCAGCACAGCAGGGCGGCTTCGAGGACATGTATCAGCGCATGTACGAGACGCAGGCGCAGTGGGGCGAACAGCAGGTTCCGCAGGACGAGTTGTTTCGGAGCTTCGCCGTCGAGCAAGGACTCGACATGAGCGCCTTCGATGCCGCTTACACCGACCCTGCGACGCTCGAACGCATCGAGGCCGACGTCGCCGACGGGATCGCGCTCGGCGTCCAGGGCACCCCGACGTTCTTCCTCAACGGCACCAAGATCGAACCCACCACCTACGGAGACCTCACCGATGCCCTCGACGCTGCACTCGGCTGACCGCGCAGCCGCTCTCACCCGACGCAGCGGACCGTTCGCCCGAAGCCTGCCCTGGCTGCTGCTGGTAGGAGGCGTGATCGGACTGGCCGCCGCGTTCGTACTCACGGTAGAGAAGTTCGCCCTTGCGCTCGATCCCGCCTACGCCCCGACCTGCAGTATCAATCCGGTACTCAACTGCGGATCGGTGATGGACACCCCGCAGGCGTCTGCGTTCGGATTTCCCAATTCCCTTCTCGGGATCGCGGGCTTCGCCGTCGTGGCGGCAGTGGGTGCCGCCCTGCTCGCCGGAGCCGTGTTCGCGCAGTGGTTCTGGAGTGCACTGCAGGTCGGTGTCACTGCTGCTGCGGTCTTCGTGCACTGGCTGATCGTGCAGAGCCTCTACGACATCGGCGCGCTGTGCCCGTACTGCATGGCGGTGTGGGCGGTCACCGTACCGATCTTCTGGTACGTCACGCTGCGCAACCTCGACCGCGGGGCTCCGAGTGCGGGCCGGCGGCAGTGGGCGGGAGTGTTGATGCGCAATCACTCGATTGCGCTGACCGTGTGGTTTCTCGTCCTCATCGCCCTGATCGCGCAGCGTTTCTGGTCGTACTGGTCCACGCTCCTATGATCCGCGACGTACCGTTCGCCCCTCTGCCGATCTCTCGAGAAAGAAGGTCACGGCGATGACGCGCGGCTGGTCGATCGTCATGCTCGTCGTTGTCGTTGCATCGATCGTCGCACTGTGGCCCCGCTCCGGTGGCGTCGAGGGCGGCCCATCCGACGTCATCGCCAACAATGTCGCGCCGGTCGGACCCGAACCCACACTGTCCCGCCCGCCGGATGACGCGGCACGAGCAACAGCGCTACCGCTGTGTCCGCAGCCGGTGCCACACGAAGGTGGGCCGCTGGCGGGAGTGATGGCGCGCTGCATCGGCAGTGCCGACGATGTCGATCTCGTCGACGTTCTCGGCAGCGAGGTGACGCTGATCAACCTGTGGGCATCCTGGTGCGGCCCGTGCCGCACCGAGATGCCCGTAGTCGATGCCTACGCCGCAGAACCCGACGCGATCCCAGTCATCGGAATCAACGTCGAGGACCGACCCGCGGACGCGGCCGCGCTGCTCACGCAACTGGGCATCCGCTATCCGAACTACATCGACGGCGGCAGCGTCCAGGACGCGCTCTCGGCACCGCCGGTCCTTCCCCTGAGTTTTCTCGTCCGCCCGGACGGAACGATCGAGCGCATCACCGACCCGACAGTGTTCGAGACGACAGACCAGATCCGCACTGCAATAAAGGACTTCACCTCATGACACGTTTCCTACCCGTGTGGGTCGGTACTCGACGACAAGGCGGCACGCCCACCGCGGCAATCGGATCGATTCTTGCCGTCGTACTACTGATCTCCGGATGCTCCGCTGGTGCCGACGCTGCACCGTCCGGCGGGAGCTTCGACTTCGTCGCGCCCGGTGGCCGAACCGACATCGTCTACGACCCTCCCGAAACACGCGGAACCATAGGCGAGCTCGCCGGCCCCGATCTGATGGAGGAGGGCAAGACGACCGCTCTGGCGGACTACGACGGAAAGGTCGTCGTGATCAATCTCTGGGGTCAATGGTGTGGCCCCTGCCGCGGCGAAGCCGACGACCTCGAAGAGGTCTACGAGGCCACCCGTGAGCGCGGTGTGCAGTTCCTCGGTATCAATGTCCGAGATCCGCAGAAGGACAAAGCGCAGGACTTCGTGGTCGACAACAACGTCACTTACCCTTCGATCTACGACCCCTCGATGCGGACGCTGATCGCCCTCGGCGGGAACTATCCGACCAGCGTCATTCCCTCGACGCTGGTACTCGATCGCCAGCACCGGGTGGCCGCGGTCTTCATGCGAGCCCTGCTCACCGAAGACCTGCTTCCCGTCGTCGAACGGATAGCCGCGGAATGACGACTCTTCTCGCCCAAGACATCGGGTCGACGTTCCAGAACGCGGCATCGAGTGGGCCCCTACTGCTGGCGATCGCGGCATGCATGCTCGCCGGGTTGGTCTCGTTCGCCTCACCGTGCGTGGTGCCGCTGGTGCCGGGATACCTGTCCTACCTGGCAGGCATCGCCGGCGCCGACGCCCAATCAGCCCGCGACGCCCAATCAGCCCGCGGCACCCAATCGGCCTGCGAGGCTCAGTCAGCCGATGCCCGGACACCCAGCACCGCGACCGCCGGTACGTCGTCGACGGGTCTCGTGAATCGCTGGCGTGTGGCCGGTGCAGCGTCGTTGTTCGTCGCCGGGTTCACCATCGTCTTCGTCCTCGCCACAGCCTCGGTCTTCGGAGTCATCGGCACCTTGCGCATCAACGAGCAAGTACTCCAACGCGTGGGCGGGGTCATCACGATCATCATGGGTGCGGCGTTCATCGGGTTGATACCCGCACTGCAACGCGACACCCGATTCGCACCCCGGCAGATCTCGTCCCTTGCAGGAGCGCCGCTGCTCGGTGGGGTGTTCGCGCTCGGCTGGACGCCGTGCCTGGGTCCGACCCTTGCCGGCGTGCTGTCCGTGGCGGCAGGCACCGAAGGTGCAACCGCAGCCCGCGGGGTCACTCTCATCGTCGCGTACTGCCTGGGACTCGGCCTACCGTTCGTCGTTCTTGCGTTCGGTTCGAGTTCGGCGATGCGCGGTGTGGGGTGGCTTCGGAGGAACTCTCAGAGGATCAAGGTGGCGGGCGGTGTCATCATGATCGCCGTCGGCATCGCACTGCTGACCGGGGTGTGGGGGTTGTTCATCGCCTGGATCCGCAACGAATTCGTCAGTGCAGTGATCCTGCCCATCTGATCGTGATGTCGCCGAACCGCCACGCCGCATTGCATTGTTCGGGAGGCCGAACTATATTTTCAGGGTTCTGACATATTGTTGGTGCCGGAGGGTGTGGTCATGTCTGTGCTGCAGCGCCGATCGTCTCGGCCGCCCTCGAGGTTTCGGTCTGGCCTCGTTCTGCTCGGTCCTGCTTTCGTCGCCGCGATCGCCTACGTCGACCCCGGCAATGTCGCCTCCAACGTCAGCGCCGGCGCGCAGTTCGGGTACCTGCTGGTCTGGGTGATCGTCGCCGCGAACGTGATGGCCGGCCTCGTGCAGTTCCTCTCCGCCAAACTCGGCATCGTCACCGGAATGACACTGCCCGAAGTGGTCCGCGAGAAGTCGAGCAAGAGTGTGCGACTGGCATATTGGGGGCAAGCAGAAGTGGTCGCCATGGCGACCGACCTCGCAGAGATCGTCGGCGGTGCGATCGCTCTTTACTTGCTCTTCGACCTGCCGCTCCTGATCGGCGGCCTCATCACCGGAGCCGTATCGATGATCTTGTTGCTGGTCCAGGATCGCCGGGGCCAGCGCCCGTTCGAGTTCGTGATTCTCGGTCTACTCGGTGTCATCGCCGTCGGATTTCTTGCCAGCGTCGTCGTGGAACCGCCATCGTTCACCGCCGCTGCCGCCGGGTTGATTCCGCGGTTCGACGGCGCGGAAAGCGTATTGATAGCCGCCGCTATGCTCGGTGCGACGATCATGCCGCACGCGGTCTATCTGCACTCCGGCCTTGCACGTGACCGGCACGGACACCCCGAGGCAGGGCCTGTCCGGCAGCGGTTGTTGCGGATCACCCGGATCGATGTCGGGTTGGCGATGCTGCTGGCCGGTGCAGTGAACATGTCGATGCTGCTGTTGGCGGCCTCGACGCTGGGAGGCCGAGAGGGCGTCGATTCCATCGAAGGAGCTCACACAGCAGTAGGAGACACTCTGGGGCCGGTGGTAGCGCTGCTGTTCGCGGTGGGCCTGCTGGCCTCGGGCCTGGCATCGACATCGGTCGGGGCATACGCCGGCGCGATGATCATGGACGGCCTACTACGTCAGCGCATTCCGATTCTGGTGCGACGACTGGTGACACTTGTTCCCGCACTGGCAATTCTGGCCGCGGGGGTCGACCCCAGTCGGGCACTGGTCGTCTCACAAGTCGTCCTGTCCTTCGGTATTCCGTTCGCGCTCATTCCCTTGGTGCGGTTCACCTCGGACCGCATCCTGATGGGCGGCGATGTCAATCACCGGATCACGGCATACGCGGCATGGCTCATCGCGGGAATCGTCGTCGCACTCAATGTCGCGTTGATCTATCTGACCGTCGCCTGACTGCGCGCGGGTGGACAAGTCCAGCATGCGCTTATTTCAGGACGATGACCACGCGTAGCGCGTCGACGGACGTCCGGGTCATCGAGTTTCTGCTCGAGGGTGCGGTCAGGGTGCGCCGTTGCCTGCCGTGGTGGGCTCGTGTTGGCTTTTTTCATCGGTATGGAAAGTGATCAGATTGCCGTCGGTGTCGACAGCTGCGAACTCCGTCGTTCCCCAGTCCGTCGAGACGGGACGACCCGCGTCTGCGGGATGGAGCACTCCCGCGCGGGACATCTCGGCGTAAAGGTCGTTGATCTCGTCCACGGCGATGCGGCAGCTGGCTGTGCCGGCAAGGAACGTCTCGGCTCCGCTGCATACCGGCCATGCCGCAGGGTCTGAACGGGTATTCCAGCTGTCGTCGTCGGCGGCCCACAAGTGGATCTCGACGTCGTCGCGGGTAAGTCTCGCGAAAGTCGGGTCGGTGTACCGGGTCGTGAAGCCGAACGCGCGGACGTATATCTCTACAGCGGTGTCGATGTCTCGTACCGGCAGCGCAGGTACCACTTTCGACATGCCCATAGGCAACACTAACGCCGACGAGCCGGAGTAGGAGCCGAACCCACATCAATTGCTGGCGCTCAGTGCATTCGACTTCTGACACAGTGAACGCGACTCCTGAAACTGACAGGATCGATATCGAGACTCAATCGTGATGTGTCTCAGAAACCTGTCTCAAGCTCTGACGCGCCGCCTGTGCCTTGTCGGCCGTTTCTGAGACAGTCATCCTCGTGAGCGCCGTTTTGGGATACATGAGGGTCTCGACCACCGATCAGTCGCTGGATCTACAGAGAGACGCACTGACAGCCGCCGGCTGCTTCCGCATCTGGGAAGAGGTCGCATCCGGAGCAGACAAAGACCGACCTCAGTTGCAGCTGCTCCTCGAGAGCGTGCGCGCCGGCGACGTCGTCGCAGTATGGCGACTCGATCGACTCGGCCGCTCACTGAGCCACCTCATCGAAACCGTCAACCTCATCGAAACCAAAGGTGCAACACTGCGCAGCATCACCGAAGGCATCGACACCTCGACAGTCGGAGGACGCCTGACCTACAACATCTTCGGCTCCCTCGCCGAATTCGAACGAGACCTCGTCAAAGAACGCACCATGGCCGGCCTCGCAGCCGCACGAGCCCGCGGCCGCATCGGTGGCCAACCAGCCAAGATCGACGCCGACAAAGCTCGTCACATCCGCAGAATGCTCGACGACGGCACACCCAAAACCGAAATCGCATCAGTACTCGGAATCGGCCGCGCCACCCTCTACCGGCACCTCAGTTCGCCTGCGGGTTAAGCGATTAGCTCCCATCACGGTGTACGTCCGGCCCCGGGTTCCTTTGGCGAGACACTTCCACCGGGTACACCAAAACGGCGACAGGAGGGGTCGCACGTCCTCTGTCTCTGCCAAGGAAAATTGGCGGCTCGCAAGGTCAGGACCGGAACAAATTTCCGTACAGCTGTGCAATGGATTCGAAGACTTCTACGGGATCCACATAATTGTTCTTGTCTCGTAACGCGTCTTCGAGGGCATCTTCGTTCACGATGTTGTCGGGGACCAGCACGTGCCACTTGTAACCCCGCGGTTGTGGACGAACTCCTGCCGAGGCCAAGTATGCATTGATGTCCTCGTTCTGTGCACGCAAATCTTCTTCAGTGAAGGCCTCGAACCAAACTTCCTGCGGGTCACCGGTTGCCTGGTGACCGCGTGACACTTTCACGGGCGGATGCAGCGCCGCTGGATACGACGTCCGAAAGCATCGGCCCGGACCCGCAGCCCAGGCAGTCAACGCCCCATGACCGTTGGCGACGAGCGGTACGTATCGACCCGTGGGCAGACCTTCAGGTATTTCACCCTCGTCATCCGCGACCGGGTAATCGCCCCAGTATTGAGCCATACCGTCTCCTTTAGGCTGAAACGAACTCTGGCCTCGGCCGCCGAAGCGCCGAGGCCAGAGGCGACGATCAAGATGCTAACCGATCTGGAACGACCCGATGGGGTCCCCGGTCTGTGACAGCAGGGGAATCGTCCGGGGAGCTGGCGTCGCGGCAGCGTCGACTACCGAACCAACCAAATCGTCCGACCTGACGTACCCCAGCTCACCATCGGTACCGATGGCGCTGACCAGGTCAGGGAGTTCAGCATCTGCCTGCGCGGCCTCGCCGGTTCCGTAGCTCTCACCGTCCGGATTTGTTCCTTGTGCGCGCGCAGCGTCGCCGTCTGCGCGAGGTGCAGCCAGGGCAGCGGGGGCAGGGTACTGGAGGGGGTCGGACGGGAAGGTGACGTACTCCGACATGTTTCCACCGGACGGCCACACCGCCACGAATCCATGACTGTTGTAGAAGCCGGGTCCGCAGTCTCGAGTGGACGTAGCGGTCTGAGAACTCGTGTTGAACAGGTTGAACTGGTAGTCCGTCGCCGAGCACAACGCACCCTCCCGGAAGAGGCGGGCTTTGGAGCCGATAACACCCTGCGGCACAGTGCTTCCGAAGGCCGTGTAAACACGCGTCGACGCTTTGGGAACTCCGGCGTTGTTCCTGACTTGTCATTGGTCGACATATTCGAGCGCGAACGGAATCAATGCAGAATGCACCGAATGCGTTCTCTACCAACAGGTCTGCAGCAATCCGCCTCGGTTGCAGACCGGCCGGTTTTACCTACCCTAGCGGCAAAGTTGCCGATTACGCTAGCGCAAGTAATGAAACGGTCAAAAGTATTGAATCGAGTCGAATCATAGACGGTATGGAGGTCTTGGCTGGGGCCCCTCCGCATGTAAGCGTGGGTTGCCGACAGGAGTGGGTCCTGGCCGGTAGAGCCACAGATGTGGGAGGCCCCAGTGAAGAATCATCGTACGAGTGTTGGTTTGGATGTGCACGCACGATCGGTGGTGGCGTGCGGTTTGGATGGCGAGACGGGCGAGTTGTTCGAGCGTCGCATGTCGCCTGATCACAAAGAAATCCTGGAGTGGATTCGTTCGCTGCCAGGACTGGTGCATGTCGTCTACGAGGCGGGCCCGACCGGTTTCGGTCTGGCCCGTTTTCTGTTGGCCGCCGGTGTCGATTGTGTGGTGGCGGCACCGTCGAAAATTCAGCGTCCCCCTGGTGACCGCATCAAGACCGATGCCCGTGATGCCCGGCATTTGGCTCGGTTGCTTCATTTGAGTTCTATTGTGCCGGTTCTGATTCCGAGTACCGAGCAGGAGTCCGCTCGTGATCTGGTGCGAGCAAGGGAGGACTGCCGCGGCGATCTGGTGTCCGCACAGCATCGCCTGACACATGTGCTGCTGCGTCAAGGGATCATCTACAGCGGCGGCAAACCCTGGACCGCAGCCCACGATCTGTGGTTACGTCGCCAGCGGTTCGATTCACGTGCACTGCAGATCACCTACGACACCGCCTACGAGACCGTCATCGCCACCACCGAACGCCGGAATCGTCTCGATACCGCCATCGCGGACATGGCTGCGCATTCGTCGTTCACTCCGGTGGTGACCCGGCTGGGGTGCCTTCGTGGGGTGGCGACGTTGACAGCGTTCGGTTTGGCGACGGAGATCGGTGAGTGGGACCGGTTGACCGGCCGCTCGATCGGTGCGTTCGTCGGGTTGATCCCGACCGAGCATTCTTCCGGTGAATCCCGGTCGCAGGGCGGTGTCAGCAAAACCGGCAATGCTCACGTACGCCGACTGCTGGTCGAGGCTGCCTGGCATCATCGCAAGCCGTATCGGCCGGGGCGTGAACTGGTGGCACGGTGGAAGGCGTCGACTCCCAAAGCCAAAGCGCGAGGACATCAAGCGAACCGGCGGCTGCACGCACGGTGGGAACATTTCGACGAACGCGGTAAACGTGCGGTGGTCGCCAATGCCGGGATCGCACGAGAGCTGGCCGGCTGGTGCTGGTCGTTGGCCACGCTCGAGGAATGACTGAAGCTCCGACGCCGAAGTAGCGATCTGCGTCGGGATAGATGTCCGGAATGAACGGTCGACGACGATGTGGGATGTGGCCGAGCGTCTGGGAGTGACCCGCTAGCCGCCTATGAGCAATCCTCAACTGCGCGTTGGGATCACGCTCGACTCATAGACTTGCGATCCACTCCAGCCGAAACAGTCCGTCCTGCGGTAACCAACCCGCGTATATGAGAGTTGACGACGCGTCGAACACTACGACACGCTCACCTCCCACTCGCATCGATCACCATCCCGGCAACAGGAAGCGGTGGCACACACGACGGTGCGTGCCACCGCTTCACCATGCCGTCGTTGACAGGCCGACCTCCATATGAGGCGACTACCGCACACAACTGCACACGGCCCATCAACTACTATGTTGCATAGTAATTGAGATGCAATCGTCGAAAGGGTGTGGCGGTGTGACAGCTGATCAAACCCCGGCGCTCACATCGCAGGGACGGTTACGCAGAGCAATCGCTGCGGTGCGCAACAGGTGGCGGCAACTGACCTCGATGCGAACGGCACTGGTGCTGCTGTTTTTGCTCGCTATCGCAGCAATCCCAGGCGCCCTGCTGCCACAGCGCAATCTCAACACCCAGGCGGTTGATTCCTACATCGCAGCGCGCCCGGCTCTCGGGGCCGTCATGGACACGCTGGAATTGTTCGACGTATTCGGAAGCTTCTGGTTCACCGCCATCTACGTCCTACTGTTTGTGTCGTTGATCGGCTGCCTGACTCCCCGAATGATCGAACACGGTAAAGCCCTTCGCGCACAGCCAGTTCGCGTACCCCGAAACCTTTCGCGACTACCGCTTCATCATTCGGGCGCTCTCGCCGGTAGCCCGAAAACCGTCATCGACGACATCGCGCCCCACTTGAGAGGGTGGCGTACTGCCGTTAGGCCCGAGCCCGATGGGGCGCTCACCCTCTCCGCCGAGAAGGGCTATACCCGCGAAGCGGGAAACCTACTTTTTCATTTCTCGCTGATCGGTCTGCTCGCGGCCATCGCCATCGGCAAGCTCTTCGGTTACGAAGGATCGGTCATCGTCATCGCCGACAACGGGCCCGGTTTCTGCAACACCTCGCCCGCCATCTACGACTCCTTCCGGGCCGGCAACAGCACCGACGGAACCGGGCTGGAGCCGTTCTGCATCAGAGTCAAGGACTTCAACGCCGACTACCTTGAGAACGGCCAGGCAGAGATGTTCACCTCGAACATCTCCTACCAGTCCGCCGACGACATCGCCGCAGACACCTGGCGCGACTATCAACTCAAAGTCAACGAACCCCTCCGGCTCGGAGATGAACGCATCTACCTCACCGGCCACGGATACGCCCCGGAATTCACCGTGACCTTCCCCGACGGTCAGAGTCGAACCGAGGCCCTGCAGTTCCGGCCCGACGACGCCACCACGTTCCTGAGTAGCGGGGCGTTGCGTTTCGATCCACCCGGCGGGACCTATGCCACCGCCGATGAGCGACGCCGCGGCCAGATCGCCATCGAAGGCCTCTTCGCTCCCACTGCGCAATTCAACGGAACCCTGCTCTCCTCCCGCTTCCCGGACTTGGTCGATCCTGCTGTGGCAGTGGATATCTACAAAGGAGATACCGGCCTCGACACCGGCATACCCCAGTCGATCTTCTCCCTGGACCAGGAGATGATCAACCAGGGCCGACTTGTCAAGCAGGATCGGGTGAACCTGCGTCCCGGTGAATCGACGACCCTCACCGACGGCACCAACATTCGATTCAACGGCGCCAAGGAGTTCGCCAACCTGCAGGTCGGATACGACCCCGCACAGTTGTGGGTGCTCGTGTTCGCGATCACGATGATGACCGGACTGTTGGTCTCGCTGGTGATCAAGCGACGTCGAGTCTGGTTCCGTGTACTCCCGGCCGAAACAGGCCGATCGAGCGTGGAGATGGGCGGGCTCGCCCGTACCGATCACGCCGGATGGGGACCCGAATTCGAGACCCTCCGCACCGAAATCTGGACGCCGCGGACAAAGAACCACTCCGAGACCCTCGATACAGAAACGGTGTAGCGCCATGCCGATCGACGACAACCTCGCCCGCTGGAGCGACATCAGTTTCGAGACCGCCTTCGTGGTCTACCTTCTCGCCGCGATCCTGTTCATCGCACAACTCGCAACGACACGAACAGCGACTCTGAGCCGGGCCTCGAGTCTGCATCCGCAACTGATCGCAGCGACATCATCGACACCGGGATACGTGCCGGTCCCCGAGCGAAGAGCCCCGTCCGAACGCCTGGGCCGCACGGGACTCGCCCTGGTAATGCTCGCACTCACTTTGCATATCGGGTCGATCGTCCTGCGCGGGATCGCCACTGGCCGCCCGCCGTGGGGAAACATGTACGAATTCGTCTCCGTCACATGCGCGGCCGGCATACTTGCCGGACTGATCGTGCTGCGCTCGGAGCAACTGCGCACACTATGGTTGTTCGTCCTCGTGCCGACCTTGATCCTGCTCTTCATTGCCGGAACTGTGCTCTATGCCAACGCGGCGCCCGTCGTACCAGCCTTGCAGTCGTATTGGCTCCCCGTGCACGTCTCCGTCGTCTCGCTCGGCAGCGGGGTGTTCCTGATCTCCGGTGCAGCCAGCACATTGTTCCTGATCCGGATCCGATATCCCAACAACAACGCCGTCCCCGACAGCAGAGTGGGCCGGATCGTCGCTCGTCTCCCCTCGGCGCACTCGCTCGACGTGCTGGCGTACAAGACCACCATCTTCGCGTTTCCCCTGTTCGGAATCGGTGTCATCCTCGGCGCGATCTGGGCCGAGGCCGCGTGGGGTCGGTTCTGGGGCTGGGACCCGAAAGAGACGGTCTCATTCATCGCGTGGATCATCTACGCCGCGTACCTGCACGCCCGGGCCACCAGCGGGTGGCGTGACACCCGGGCCGCGTGGATCAACATCGCCGGATTCGTGGCCATGCTGTTCAACCTGTTCATCATCAACATGGTGGTCTCCGGACTGCATTCGTACGCGGGTTTGAACTGATGTCGCCTGCTAGCCGCCGCCCTGTGCTTCGGCGAGGTCATGCGGCACCGGTCGCGTCAATCCCGCGTCGACCCGGCCGGTGTTGCCGACCGGGTATCGACCGGACCAGGATCCAGGAGCCACGACCACGATCCGAATCAACTGACTGCCTCGTGTCCGTAGTGCATTCCGGAGAGGGAAGTCACAGTGCCCCGAGCTTCGTCACCGGCCAAGACTGGGGCATCGACCGCGTCACCGATCCCACGATGTTCGAGACATCGGCGCAGATCCGTACTGCAGCAAAGGCGTCGACTTCATGAGACTCGGCCGCCCTACGGGGGCTCGCACACGCGAACAGAGCAGTCTGCCCGCCACGGCAACGGCATCCATCCTTGCCGTTGTACTCCTGGTCTCCGGATGTTCCGCAGGCGCCGACGCCGTGCCCTCCGGAGGTAGCTTCGATTTCGTTGCACCCGGTGGTCAAACCGACATCGTCTACGATCCCCCCGAAACGCGCGGAACCATCGGTGAACTCGCCGGACCCGATCTGATGGAGGAAGGTAAGAACACCGCTCTGTCGGACTATGACGGCGAGGTGGTCGTGATCAATCTCTGGGGTCAGTGGTGCGGCCCCTGCCGCGGCGAAGCCGACGACCTCGAAGAGGTCTACGAAGCAACCCGCGAGCGCGGTGTGCAGTTCCTCGGTATCAATGTTCGAGATCCGCAGAAGGACAAAGCGCAGGACTTCGTTGTCGACAACAATGTCTCCTACGCCTCGATCTACGACCCCTCGATGCGGACGCTGATCGCCCTCGGCGGGAACTACCCGACCAGCGTGATTCCCTCGACGCTGGTACTCGATCGAGAGCACCGGGTGGCGGCAGTGTTCATGCGTGCCCTCCTCGCCGAAGACCTGCTCCCTGTCGTCGAACGGATAGCAGACGAATGACTGTTCTTCTTGCCCAAGGCGGCGTTGGCTCGACGTTCCAAAATCTGGCATCGAGCGGACCTCTGGTACTGGCGATCGCCGCATGTATGCTCGCCGGGCTGGTCTCGTTCGCGTCACCGTGCGTGGTGCCCCTGGTGCCGGGCTACCTGTCGTACCTGGCGGGCATCGCAGGTGCCGACGTGCCGTCGCTCGCCGCCGCCTCGACTGGTGAAGCACCGCCGAAGCTGGCAAGCCGCTGGCGCGTGGCAGGTGCAGCGGGGTTGTTCGTCGCCGGCTTCACCATCGTCTTCGTCCTCGCCACCGCCTCGATTTTCGGGGTCATCGGCACCCTGCGCATCAACGAACAGGTGCTTCAGCAGGTCGGCGGTGCCATCACGATCATCATGGGCTTGACGTTCATCGGGTTCATTCCCGCATTCCAACGCGACACTCGATTCGCGCCGCAAACCATCTCGTCTCTTGCTGGAGCGCCGCTGCTCGGTGGCGTGTTCGCGCTCGGCTGGACGCCGTGCCTTGGCCCCACGCTCGCCGGGGTGTTGTCCGTTGCCGCTGGCACTGAAGGCGCAACCGCAGCGCGCGGCGTCACTCTCATCGTCGCCTACTGTCTGGGACTCGGTCTACCGTTCGTGGTCCTCGCGTTCGGCTCGAGTTCGGCGATGCGCGGTGTCGGCTGGCTACGGCGGAACTCGCAGAGAATCAAAGTGGCAGGCGGAGTGATCATGATCGCCGTCGGTGTCGCCCTGCTGACGGGGGTGTGGGGTCTGTTCATTGCCTGGATACGCAATGAATTCGTCAGTTCGGTTGTATTACCCATCTGAGAAGGAAACCGAGCAGCCGCACGTGCAAGACCACGCCTCCCCAACTGCCAGTGCCGGTGGTATCGAACCCACTCTCTGTCGACGGCGCGCCCCCGCCGGGCCGCGACGACCCGATCCGAGAGCCGCCCCCTGTCCCTACCGCGGATCTGCGTGTCCCAAGGACCCCGCAGGCGGGTGCATCAGCAGGGGAGGGCATGTTTCCGGGGCCGTGTTGATCGGTGTGGCAGCTAAAAGGGCCAGGTCCTTCGAAACCGAAGGGCGGGGCTCGGTATTAGCCGAGCCCCGCCCTACGGTTGATAGTTCCCAGAATTGAGAGTTACTGGGCGAGCAAACTTTCCATTGTGGAGATTTCGCTCTGCTGCGCATCGATGATTGTGGAGGCAAGCTCCTTGGCATCAGCATTGGAGCCGTCGGCCAACTCGATCTGAGCCATCTCGATTGCCCCCTTGTGGTGCTCGATCATCATGGTGAGCCACATGGAGTCGAACTCCGCTCCGTTAGCGGCCGACAACATGTCCATGTCTTCCTGGCTCATCATGCCGGTCATGCCACCGCTCCCCATGTCCATACCGCCCATGTCCATTCCGCCCATGTCCATTCCGCCCATGTCGGCGGACGCTGCGGGCTGTCCCCATGCGGTGAGCAGGGCATTCATCTGCTCCATCTCCGGTGCTTGAGCTGCTTCGATGGCCTGGGCCAGCTCGATGACCTGAGCATTCTCGGTTCGGCCGTCGACAAGTGAAGCCATCTCCACCGCTTGTGCATGGTGGGGGTACATCCCTTCGACGAACGTGACATCGGCATCGTTGAATTCGGCCGATGCTTCGGCGGAATTCTCGGAGGACGACGAGGCCGGTGTATCGCTGCTCGACATGCCGGGCATGTTCATTTCGCCGTCGTTACTGCTGCAGCCAGCGAGAACTGCGGCGGCGACAGCGGAAGCCGCCGTTATCGCGATCGTGAAACGGGTAGATCGATTCGAACGCATAACAAACTCCTGAAATTATGGTGGGGTGGTTCGGATCGACAGGCACACTGACCCGTCGACATCTGTGTCTCACACAACGGTGAGTCACCTGTCAGATCCGAAGCACAGACAATTCGGAGAGAGTGAAAATGGTCCAGGGCGGCGGGTGCCCGGTTCGACGACGAACTGCCGACAGCCGCGCAGCGTGGACGAGAGAACCGGCGAAGCCCACAACGATTGCCCGTAAGACGGCCAACGCCGCGACAGCACCGATGATAGCCAGACACAGATGCATGACCGAGCTGTGATCGCCACAGCCGTTCCCGCAGTGTGCTGCGGAACCACTCTCCGATGCTGTCGCAGATGATGCTCCCGAATGCTCGTCGACGGCAGGTGGAGCGCTCACCGTCGAGGTCATCGAGTGTTCGCCGATACTCGTCGCCGTTGCGAACGACATCGGCGCAGAATGCATGAGAAGGACTCCGAACAGCACTATCGAAGCGCAAACAGCACCTAGGAGCCACTTCTGGTTCATAGGTTCCGTGGCTGAAGTCCTCACCGGTTCGATCTTACCGGTCTGCCACACGGGCATCCGGTCTCCTCGCAGTCGCGGCGTCCGGACCGTGGACATCGAATCAGGTGGCGATGGGCCGGTTGATTGCGGTCACTTCATCCCAGGGAACGGGCGCGACTTTGACGACGTCGCCGCCGGTGGGGGCGTTGACGTATTTCCCGTCGCCGATGTAGATCCCGATGTGTCCGATCGGTGAGTAGAGAGAGATGAAGTCACCCGGTTGCACTGATTCGCGGGAGACAGGTGTGCCCGCTCGTGCTTGGTCTGCGGCCACGCGTGGAACGGTCAGTCCCAGTTGTTTGTAGGCGAAGTAGATCAGTCCGGAGCAATCGAAGGACCCCGGCCCGGTAGCTCCCCAGGAATAGGGTTTGCCGAGTTGGTCGAGGACGATGCGCATCGCCTCCGCTGATGTTCCACTCGCAGCCGAGACGGCGGCGGGTAGCTCGGAAGGATTCGTGGTGCCGGGGCTGACGATGGCAGCTCGATCCGCATCGGTGAGGGCGGCGAATTGGTCGGTGATTTTGGCGATCTGATCGGCCAGGTCGGTCTGGCGTTGCTCGAGGTCGCGTTGTGTACGTGCGGCGTCCGCCTCGGCTACCGCAGCGGACGCCTGTGCTTGCCGGGCTTGTTCGAGCTGGTCTCGCGCTTCGTCGTCGATCTGTGTCGAGTCGGCGAGTGCAGCGGCTCGATCGGCGAGGATCCGGTCCAACAACACCATCTGATCGAGTAGTTGCTGTGGGCTGTCCGCGACCAGAACGGCCCCGAGAGGGGATTGCGGTACACCTTTGTACGCGGCGTCGACAGCTGTGGCCAGTGCTCGACGGTTGGCAGATGCGGCCACTTCGGCTTCCCGAGCCGCCGCCGAGGTCTCGTGGGCGAATTGAACTGCGGTACTCAGTTCGCCGCGGCGACGATCGAGGGTGTCCTGCGCGGCGTACATGCTCTCGGTGAGAGTGAAGGCGGTCGCATTGAGTTCAGCGAGTTGTCGTACGGCTTCGGATGCGTTCACCGGGGGTGCAGCAGGGTCCGCCGAAGCTGGAGCATTTACCGAAAATGCCGCGGCAACAACGATGATCGAGGCGATCAGGGTAGCGCGGACACGCCGCGTCGGGCCTGAAAAAGAATGCACAGAAGAAATCCTCTGGGGTCGGTGTGGGTTCCCTGCGTCACCAGCGAAGGAAACGGAGCGCGGCGAGAGCCGCATGGGACTGTGTCCGGCCTCGCCGGTCACCATTGTCGGGTATCGGCAGTCGTAGACGGTTCCTCACGGTCGGCTGAGGCTCGCGTCGACGCTCGACGCCTGTGCCGTATGGGCGGCGAGTCGGCGTCGATTGACGCCGACTCACCGCACCTGCAAACTACTATCATTCATAGTAGATGGTGGGGTGGTATCCGCTGACCGGGAGAGGGATGACGACTGTGACGATGCGTGACTGGCCGGCGCGGCGTTGGGTGGCCGCGTTACTGGGCGCGACGGTGGCCGCGCTGGTCGTGGCGATCCCCACCGGGATCATCCACACTGCGTTCTACGTTCGAATGACCCCGGTGTTGTGGTGGAACTATCCGGTGTGGATTGCCACCGCAGTTCTCAGTGGCCTCATTCTTGCGACATACGTGAGCACTGGGCTGGCGTCGTCGGTTTCTTCCCGTGTAGGGGTCAGTGCGAATGCGTTGTCGTTGTTGGCAGTCGGATGTCCGATATGCAACAAACTGGTAGTGGTGGCGGTCGGGGTGAGCGGTGCTCTGGATCTATGGGCACCCGTGCAGCCCGTAATCGGAGTGATGTCGGTGGGGGTGATGGTGTGGGCTCTTCGACTGCGAATCCGCGGGGAACGCGCGTGCCCTACTTCTCGCGTAGGTCAGGAGTTCGGCAACTCCGCTGGCTTTGGCGGTGCAGGCGCAGCAAAATTGTAGGATTTCTCGCCACGTCCTATCCGCGGTCCGGCAGCAACAGACGACGAAGGCGACCGCTTCTCGATGCGCCATCTGCGGTGTTGGGCTGTGCCTGCGACACCGGCAGGCGGGCGTCGGCCAGCAATCCTGCCACCCCGGCGGCCACGCAGGCCGACGTCACCACTATCAATGCCGGATTCGTTCGCCCGGTCAAAGCGTCCCCGAACAGCACCGCGGCGATCGTACCGGGCAGAATCCCCACGACAGTGGCCGTCGTGTAGGGCAGCAGGCGCACCGCGGAGAGTCCGGAGCAGTAGTTGACCAGGGCGAACGGTGCCGGGGCAATGAGCCGCAAGGACCCGACGGCCAGCCACCCCCGCCGAGCCAACCGGGCATCGATGGACTTGACCGCAGGATTCGTCAGCCGCTCCTGCACCGCGGTGCGCCCGAGCGCGCGCACCAGCAGCAACGCCAGCACAGCGCTGACAGTTGTGGCGGCGATCGTGACGGCGACCCCGGTGGCGGGACCGAACAACAGTCCGGCGCTGAGGGTGAACACCGTGCGCGGTACCGGGGCAATCGTCAACACCGCCTGGGTCAGAAAGAACACCACCACGAACGACGGGCCCATCGACTCCGCCCACTCGCGCACCACAATGATCGACGGGCGGGGTACGAGGGCGGCAGCCACTGCCAGTATTGCCAGCGCTGCCACGGTGGCGAGGACTCGGCGATCGCGCAGAATCGCCGATACGGTTTCGGTCATGACGGTCTCTGCCTGCGCCGCCTCGCCGAGGTTTCCGACAAGCACGCGGGAGTGGACGGCGAGGAATGGCTTCGCACTGCCGGTGCTCAGGAGCGGACGAGCCGTGAGATCGCGTCGGTGGCCTCTTTGATCTTCGCGTCGGCTTGGGGACCGCCGGCGATGGCGGCGTCGACCACGCAGTGGCTGATGTGAGCTTCGAGCAGGCCCATGGCCACCGCCTGCAAGGCTTTGGTCATCGCCGAGACCTGGGTGAGGATGTCGATGCAGTACTTGTCTTCCTCGACCATGCGCTGCAGTCCTCGGGCCTGGCCTTCGATGCGCTTGAGGCGTTTGAGGTAGGCGTCCTTTTCGGTGATGTAGCCGTGCGCGGCGTGATCATGGCCGTCGGTCTCGGCGGGTGCCTGCGCGGCCGCGGGAGTGGCCATGGTGTCCTCCTGGAATCCGAGTGTCATGCCGAGCATCCTCGATTATGCCCGCCCGGGGTATGGCGCGAGAGGGTCGGTCCGTCGAGTCGTCGCTGGGCCGCCGCCGCAGCGCACATCACCGCGCAGCGGGCCACCGCTCGGGTCGCCGGGTGCCGGGTGATCTGCACCAAGGTCGTTGTCACGAAGGACATGGCCCTCTCCTTTCGTAGGCTGCATCGGGGTTGTAGCGGTGGGGTGGGGTGGCGCGCCTGCATGCCACGCCCACCCCAGCCTTTTGGGTGCTTGTTCTACCCGCGCGGTTATCCGGTGAGGGACTTGAACCGGCGCAACCGCAAGCTGTTGCTGACCACGAACACCGACGAGAACGCCATCGCTGCACCGGCCAGCATCGGATTGAGCAGCCCGGCCGCAGCCAAGGGGAGGGCGGCCACGTTGTAGGCGAACGCCCAGAACAAGTTGCCCTTGATGGTGCCCAACGTTCGGCGGGACAGGCGGATAGCATCCGCTGCTGCGCGCAGATCACCGCGCACCAACGTCAGATCGCTGGCTTCGATCGCAACGTCGGTACCGGTGCCCATCGCCAGACCGAGGTCGGCCTGCGCCAACGCGGCGGCGTCGTTCACGCCGTCGCCGACCATCGCCACTACCTTGCCCTGCTCCTGCAGCCTTTTGACGACGTCCACCTTGTCTGCGGGCAGCACCTCCGCGATCACTTCGTGGATGCCGACCTGGTCGGCGATGGCACGCGCGGCGGCTGCGTTGTCGCCGGTGAGCATGATCGGCGTCAAACCCAGGCCCCGCAGCTGCTCGATCGCCTCGGCGGAGGTGGGTTTGACCGCGTCGGCGACGACCAGTACTCCGCGAGCCCGACCGTCCCAACCGACTGCGACGGCGGTCTTGCCCTCGGATTCGGCTGCACGCATCGCACTTTCGAGTTCGTCCGGCAGCTGCTGCGCCCGGTCGGCGAGGAGGCGGGCCCGTCCGACGATCATTGCGTGGTCGTCGACTATGCCCTGCACCCCGAGGCCTTCGATATTTATAAACTGCTCCACCGGTGGCAGGGCTCCGACCTTCTCGCGGGCACCTTTGGCGATGGCCTGGGCGATGGGGTGCTCGGACGAATCTTCGAGTGCACCGGCCAGGCGCAGCACCTGCGCGGTGTCCTCGCCGTCGGCGGTGATCACGTCGAGCAGAGTCATCTTGCCGGTGGTGACGGTGCCGGTCTTGTCGAGTACCACGGTGTCGACACGGCGGGTCGATTCGAGCACTTCGGGACCCTTGATCAGGATGCCGAGCTGAGCGCCGCGGCCGGTGCCGACCATCAGCGCGGTCGGGGTGGCCAGGCCGAGGGCACACGGGCAGGCGATGATCAGGACGGCGACGGCTGCGGTGAACGCGGCCGCGATCCCACCGCCGGTGCCGATCCAGAAGCCGAGTGTCGCCGCGGCAAGGGCGATCACGATCGGGACGAAGACTCCGGAGATCTTGTCGGCCAGACGCTGAGCTTGGGCTTTACCGGTCTGAGCGTCTTCGACGAGTTTCGCCATCTGTGCGAGCTGGGTGTCCGAGCCGATGCGGGTCGCCCGGACCACGATTCGGCCACCGACGTTGACCGTCGCGCCGACGACCAGATCATCGGGTCCTACCTCGACGGGCACGGATTCGCCGGTCAACATCGAATTGTCGACCGCGGAAGAGCCGTCGGCGACCACGCCGTCGGTGGCGATCTTCTCCCCGGGGCGGACGACGAACTCGTCACCGACGATGAGTTGATCGGTGGGGATGCGCTGTTCGACACCCTCGCGCAGGACGGAGACTTCCTTGGCACCGAGCTCGAGCAGGGCACGCAGGGCGGCACCGGCGCGTCGCTTGGAGCGTGCTTCGAAGTAGCGGCCGGCGAGGATGAAGGTGGTGACTCCGGCTGCGGCCTCGAGGTAGATGTTGCCGGCCCCGTCGGAGCGGGAGATGGTCAGCTCGAACGGGTGTGTCATGCCGGCCGTTCCGGCGGTGCCCCAGAACAGGGCATACAACGACCACCCCAGTGCTGCGATGGTGCCCATCGAGATCAGGGTGTCCATCGTTGAGGTGGCGTGCCGCAGATTGGTGAAGGCGGCCTTGTGGAACGGCCATGCCCCCCACACCACCACGGGTGCGGCGAGGGTCAGGGAAAGCCACTGCCAGTTGGTGAACTGCAGTACCGGAACCATGGCCATCGCGATCACCGGCACGCTGAGCACCAGCGATATGAGCAGGCGTTGGCGCAGCGAGGCGGTGGGGTCGATCTCGGCTGGCCCGGCCGCGTCGGGGTCGGTGGAGGAGGCGGCGGGCGCGGGGACCGTGGCGGTGTAGCCGGCCTGCTCGACGGTGCCCACGAGATCCTCGGTCGAGACATCACCGACGTAGTCGACGCGTGCTTTTTCGGTGGCGTAGTTCACCGTCGCGGTGACACCGTCGAGCTTGTTGAGCTTTTTCTCGATCCGGTTCGCGCAGGAGGCGCAGGTCATACCACTGATGTCGAGTTCGACCCGGCCGTCGGCGGTGGGGTGGTGCGTGACGGGATTCATCGTCGCTCCTCTCGGGGTGTGGTGGTGTGTCAGTGTCCGTGCCCGGCGGGCATCGGCTCCGAGGCGGCGGGCACCGCGGCGTATCTGCTGTCGGTGACCATCAATCCTCCAGGTCTCTGATTGGCGACGGGCCCGCCCGCAGTGGACACCGCGGCGGCGTCGTGAGTCGAGGTGTCGTGTGTGTCGGGTGGTGCGGCACCTTCGGGGCCGAAGGCGTCCCCGGCTCCGAAGGCGAGCCCGAAGACCGCGGCTAGGGCGATGGTGAATCCGACGAACTTCGATGATGCGTTCATCGTGCGAATCTCCTGTCCGGGTCTGGTGTCGATCAGGAGGCGAGCTGGTAGCCGGCCTCGTCGACTGCGTGGGCGATGGCCGTCTGCTCGATCGGGGTGTCCGAGTCGATATCGACTCGGCCGCTCGCGAGGTCGACATTCACGGCGGTCACACCGGGGATGCCGCTGATCTCCTCTCGGACCGAGGAGACGCAGTGCCCGCAGGTCATTCCGGTGACGGTGACGGTGGTGTTCATCGATGCCCTTCTTTCTTCGATTCGGAATGTGATCGAGGTCGTCGCGACCCACTTACAGATTTACCATACCCCCCTACGGTATGCAACGAGATGTGCCGCACCGGTGCTACGGCATGACCCTGGGCACTGACCGGAACACCGCCCTCGGATGCGGGAGCGGCACCCAGAATCGAACGTCGCACCAGAGCCTGCATCGGCGGGCGTCCTCGACTCCGGCTACTACGAACGCGGATTACGCGCGCGCAGAGATGCCCACAATCTTCTCGATGATGTCGCTTCCGTCCTTGCCGACGTCGAATCTCGTGCGGACAGAGTGTTCTTTGGGTGATGATCATCGTCATCGCCATACTGGCCACGATCATGCTCTTCGTATACGAGCGTTCGGCCATCACACCGGTAGTCGGTGCGCAGGCAATCCATTCGGCGTTCTGTCCTGGCTGCGGTCGGCGTCGCTGCGTTGACCGTACTGGCGTTCGACCTCGGGATGGGTGGTTGGATGCTGCTGCTGTACTACACCGAGACCATGCCACCGGCCACCGATGCTGCGTTCTGGATGCTCATGCAAATCGGTATCGTCCTCGGGGTGGTCACGGGTTACCCCGTCGTCCGTCGCCTCCAACGTCACCGCAGTACCCCCGCCTGAGGTGTGGGTGGCCCGCATTCGTGTGAATGCGGGCCACCGGTCGGTGGATAGTCGTGAACGGTGCCGCGTCGATACCCTCGTGTTCGGCAATCATCGTCGAGGTCTCGGGTGTGGGCAATGCAGGCCACTTCTCGGCGTGCACTGCCGCTAGCCGGTGGCCGGTACCTCGCCGCTTTCGGTCACCGTGGTCTCGGTGGGGGGTGGGGTGAGCCGGTCGGATCGATCGAGCGCATAGAGAGCGGCCACAGATGCCGCCCCGACCAGGGTCAGTATCGCCCAGATCAGTGCACCCAGATGCGCGTCGCTGAGAAGCCCGAAGACGGCTCCTGTACCCAGGTTGCCGAGCAGGATGCCGACCCCGACGATGGTGTTGTAGAACCCGTAATGGGTGGCCACCAGCTTCCCGCCCGACAGGGTCACCACCGTGTCCATCTCGAACGGAAACACCGCGGCGGTGCCGACCGCCAACAGTGCAGCGGTGAACACCAGGGCACCGGCGGCGGCCCACCCGCCCAGCGCGGCCGGGCTCGGCAGCACGATCAGCGGGAGGAACGCCAGCGCCATGATTGCCATACCGACCACCACGCTTCGCCCCGAACCCCACCTGCGGGACAACCAGGACGTGATCCGGAACTGCCCGGCGATCGCGACCACGCCGGAGACCACGAACAACGAGGTCACCAGAGCGGTGTCGGACCTGCCGTTACCGACTACCACCGCAGCCTGCAGCGGCAGCGCAAGATAGATCTGGAACGAAAGCACGTAGGATCCGATCATCGCCAGCGCGAACAGCACGAAGGGTCGGTTGGCCATCACCACCCGCCAGTCCTCGAGTACCGATGTCGTGGCCCCGGTCGTCTCGGCCCGGTGCGCGGGGAGCGTCCAAATCTGCACGATCGTCAGAACAGCAAAAATCGCGGCCGCTGCCAGTGAGGTGACTCGGAAGTCGAGGGTGGTCAGAGCGAGACCGATCAACGGGCCCAGCAGAATCCCGGCCTGATAGAACACGTTGAACACCGCGAACGCCTCGACCCGCCGTGGCCCTGCGTCGGCGGCCAGATACGCCCGCACGGCCGGGTTGAACAGCGCACCGGCGAACCCGGTCGCGGCCGAGGCGAGCAGGATCGCCGGCAGCGATTCCACGGCCGCGAGCAGTACGAAACCGGCAACTCGCAGCAGGCAGCCGGCGACGATCAGGGGTTTGTATCCGAGGCGGTCGGCGAGGGTGCCGCCGAGCAGGAACATCCCTTGCTGGGAGAAGTTCCGCATCCCCAGCACCAGCCCGACCGCCCACGCCGCCAGGCCCAGGGAACCGGCCAGATACCCGGCCAGGTACGGCATCAGCATGTAGAAACCGACGTTGATGGAGAACTGGTTGACCATCAACACCTGGCTGGGCCGGTCGAAGCTACGGAACTTGGTCAGAAAAGTTTTCATCGAACGCTCTCGGTGGGATCGACGACGGTGGGATCGACGACGGTGGCGCACCGCGTCCACGACGTCACAGTCTCATCGGTGGGGTGGGCGATGGTCGTCGGCTCGGTCGGCGGGTCAACGTCGAGCAGGCCGTGCTCGGTGCAGTAGTCGTCGTTGTAGATGGTGTCGAAGTAGCGCTGCGGTCCGTCGGGGAAGACGGCCGCGACCCGGGTCTCCGGCGGGCTGGTGCGAGCGATCCAGCCGGCCGCGAGGGCGACGGCCCCGACGCTCCAGCCGCCGCTGGCGTGGTGCGTCGCCGCCAGGGTGCGGCACGACCACACCGCTTCGTGCGGGGCCACCCAGTGCACCTCGTCGAAGGCGGGATAGTCGATGTTGTCGGGATAGATGCTCGAACCCAACCCGCGCATGAGCCGAGTGCTGGCGGGTTGCCCGAAGATCGTCGATCCGATGGTGTCGACACCGACCAGTTTCAGGTCGGGGCAGAACTGCCGGAGCACCCGGGCCACCCCGGCGGAGTGCCCTCCGGTGCCCACCGAGCAAACCAAGGTGTCGACGCGTCCGAGCTGGGCGATGAGTTCGTGAGCGAGCGACTCGTACGCCTCGACATTGTCCGGGTTGGTGTACTGATCCGGGCACCACGACCCTGGATGTGTATCGAGGAGCTCACGGACCTTCTCACGCCGGGCCTGCTGCCAGCCGCCGTCGGGGTGCGGTGTGGTGACCAGTTCGACGCGGGCACCGTACGCGGCGAGCATCCGGTGCACGATCGGTTCCAGTCCCGGGTCGGTGACGAGGGTGACGGGGTGGTGATGGGTGATCCCGGCCAGGGCCAAACCCAGGCCGAGGGTTCCGCTGGTGGATTCGATGATCATCGAACCGGGAGCGAGGTCGCCGCGGGCCTTTGCTTTCTCGACCATGTGCAGCGCGGGGCGGTCTTTCATCCCGCCGGGATTGCTGCCTTCGAGTTTCGCCCAGAAACCGCGGCCGGAGTCCGCGAACGGTTCACCGATCCACAGAACGGGCGTGTTGCCGACCATCGTGCTCGGTTCCGGGCAGTTCTTGGCGGTCGCCAACATGTGGCCGGCGGAGGACGGTGGCACGAGTGTGGAGCGAACAGCACTGTTCATGAGTAATCCCTGTATGTGACCTGCGAGGGCGCAGTAAGTGAGTGATGGGCAGCACGAACTGGGCCATGAGAAGAGGAGTCCTCGGATGGCCCGCGGGCTGCTGATCAGCACCTGTTGATACAGAGTTCGTTCAAGACGGTTCGGCCGTGCCGGATCGGAATGGGTAGATCCGGTGGGGCTCGCGGGTTGCGCGGGGCAGACATCGCCACCAACACCACAGCGAAGGCCATCGCTGCGACCGCGGCGATGGTCGATGGGCGGGGCGGGTTGTCGGATCGGGGCATTGCGATGACGGTGTTCGTATCGTGCGCCATGTGGGGCGATCCGACGTCGATGTGCGCGTGGTTCGGGGAGAGTTCCGCGGCGGCCTGAGACGAGGACGAAACGATGTGTACGCCGTCGCTGTGATGGTCCTGTTCCCAGGCGATGCCGCATTGAGCGATGGTGTGAGCCAACAAATACAGGACAGCGGCGACTGCGATAACCGTCCGCAGGCGCGGCGGGCCCAGCGCAGAGATTCTCACAACGCCTCGACGGTAGCAGCCGGAAACTGGGTTGGCCCAAACCCATTCAGGGTGCCCCTGATGTGCCGCCGCCGAATCGGGCGGTCACACCGCCCGCCCGCAGGCACCACATGTTTCTGGTCACGTCGAACACGGCCAGGACGATCGGGGCGGTGATCATGATGGCCGCCAGAGCAGATGCACCCGCATATGTCGGCGTGCTGCGGCGCGGTAGAAGCCAGTCTCCATCCCGGGGTCCAGCACGCATCTTGTGCGAGCCGAGGGTGGTCCGTGCACCGGTCGATGCCCGGCCACGAAGGGCACCGCGAAGGACAAAGGGCACAGCGAAGGTGCGCGGTCGATATCCCGGGGTATGCATCGACGTCGCAGAGGCGCGGTGTCGGCGGGGGAGCCGGTCCGGGCTCACCGCTGTTACTACTATCGTGCATAGTAGCAACCGAGGGTGGTCAGGTGGCGCTATGCCGTACATGAGAAAAGAGCCATGCAGGCATGCTCGATATCGAGTCCAGCGCAACAACAATGAACCGTCACCGACGAACCCGACGTCGTGCGTTCACCGCGATAGCAGGCAGGTCATCGTCCGCGGTATCTGCTGGTGTGCTGTTGTACGCGGGCTTTCCACCTCGGTCGCTGTGGTTCCTCGCGCCGCTGGGTATCGGGGTTCTTGTTCTCGTCATCCGCGGCCGTTCCATCCGGGCGGCATTCTTCTACGGGTATCTGTCGGGGCTTGCGTTCTTTCTGCCCCTTCTGCCCTGGGTGGGCGTCTACGTCGGCGCCCCGCCGTGGCTGGCGCTCGCGGCGATCCAAGCGATAGCAGTGGCACTGTTCTGCGCTGCAGCGGCCGCAGTGTCCGGGTTGCGCTTCGAAGCGCTGTGGATCGCCGCGATCTGGACCGCCACCGAAGGTCTGCGCGCACGGATTCCGTTCGGGGGATTTCCGTGGGGGAGATTAGCTTTCGCCCAAGCAGACGGCCCTCTGCTCTCGCTTGCCGCGTTCGCCGGTGCGCCCGGTGTATCTTTCGCAGTCGCAGTGATCGGCGCGGCACTGGCAAGTGTGGTCCGCCAGGTACGCTCGCCGACGTCGCGATTCGCAGTCGGATCGGTGGCCACTGTAGTGATCGTGCCGGCTCTGGCTTTCGCGCTCACTCCCGCTGGCGACGCAGGCGCAGCGCGTGCGACGGTCGCCGTTGTGCAAGGCAACGTTCCGCGGTTGGGTCTGGACTTCAACTCGCAACGTCGAGCAGTTCTCGACAATCACATCGAGCGAACAAGGCAACTCGGGGACGACATCACCGTCGGCAGTGTGCCCGCTCCCGACCTGGTGATCTGGCCGGAGAATGCATCCGATATCGATCCGCTGCGCAATGCCGACGCCACTGCCGGGATCGACGCTGCAGCGCGGTCGGTCGGGGTGCCGATTCTGGTCGGTGCGGTCCTTGGCAACGACGACGGCACCTCGACGAATACCTCGATCGTGTGGGATCCGGTACTCGGACCGGGGGAGCGACACGACAAACGCAAACTTGTTCCTTTCGGAGAGTATCTCCCGATGCGATCTGTGATGACGGCGTTGTCCTCGTACGCCTCGCAGGCCGGTAACTTCGTTCCCGGGTCGGGCGACGGTGTCGTCGATATCGCCGGAATTCCGACGGCCGTCGCCACGTGTTACGAGGTCGCGTTCGATGACCTGGTCACCGAGTCCGTGCGTGCGGGGGCGCAGCTGATCACGGTCCCCACCAACAATGCGACGTTCGGGCGCACCGACATGACCTACCAGCAGTTGGCGATGTCGCGGCTGCGGGCGGTCGAGCACAACAGGACTGTTCTCGTTGCGGCGACCAGTGGGGTCAGTGCCGTCATCGACCCACAGGGGAAGGTCGCAGATCGTTCGGGCTTGTTCACTGCGCAGACGTTGGTCGCTGATGTTGCCCTGGAAACGAGATCGACGTGGGCGACAAAGCTGGGACCGCTTCCGGAGTACGCCGCGGTCGTTCTTGCTGTCGTGGGGTGTGCTCTCGCATGGAGAAGGCAGCGTTCGCCGGCCGATGGTCTCCGACCGTCGACGTCCGGTGCTACCGCGCTGTGAGGCACGAAACCACTGCGGGGGACATCGAACTACTAACCATGATAGTAATTACCCCACTCGTCGTGTATCTTTTCGTTATCGCGTCGTGATCCGTTCGATACATCAGTGAGGTGCGCACGTCGATGATTACGCCTCGCTCCATTCGATTACCGAGGACTCTGCTGTGGCACAACACCGTATGACCCGCATGACCGACCGACGTCGACAGTTGATGGACTGTGACGTGCAGGGAGTGGCGGTGACGCCGAGAGGGCGGCATCGCGCTCGGGCGCGCGCCACCGAGCGCCGCGGCAGTGTCGCTGTCGGTATTGCGGTGGCAGCGGGCGCTCTGGTCACGGCGGGTGCCCAATATGCGAGTCCCGCACAGGCGCAGGCAGTCCCCGTGCACGAAGCGACACCGATGCAGGACCCGGTGGCCGAATACTTGCCTCAGATCCTCGCCATACCGGAGATCTCCAATATCAACGATGCGATCGAGCAGTTGGCGAAGGGGCAACGAAGGGCAGAGGAGAGCGCTGCGCGTGATGCAGCGGCGCTGCGACCACTCGTCGTTCGTCCGGTCGCCGGGACCCTGACCTCGGATTTCGGTCCACGATGGGGGACTACGCACACCGGGCTCGACATCGCCAACGCTATCGGAACTCCCGTCTACGCGGCAGCCGACGCTACCGTGCTCGACTCCGGTCCTGCAGACGGATTCGGCCTCTGGGTACGTCTTCAACATGACGATGGAACGACAACGGTCTACGGGCACATCGATCAAACCTTGGTGACAGTGGGGCAACGAGTACAAGCCGGTGAGCAGATCGCCACCGTCGGCAATCGTGGCCAATCGACCGGGCCTCACCTGCATTTCGAGGTCGTCGACGCGGCGGGGAGCAAGGTCGATCCTCAGGAGTGGCTCGCCTCTCGGGGTGTCGCGCTGTCCGACGCGGCTGTTCGGTCGTAGGCCCCCGTTTCACCTCTCGGGCTCGCAGTAGGTACGGCGAACTTACCGGAATGCGGGCGATCGTACTGCGCTCCCGCTGAACATGTCGAGGCACCGAGGGTTCAGGTCCGATGGTGAAAACGAGACCGCAGAGACGCATCCGAAGTCAGTGCAACAGTGCGGAATTCGTTCCCATCGGCGGGCCGTGCGGTCGAGGCTCGGCTACGAGTCACGATCCGAACCGGTGATGGTGGCTCCGCGTTCCGCGAGCCAGGGTCTGGGGTCGACCTTGTTGCCGGCGGGTGTGTCGACCTCGAAGTGCAGATGTGGACCGGTGGAGATACCCCGGTTTCCTACCGTCGCAATTTCTTCACCAGCAGTGACGCGTTGACCTACGGTCACGAGGTTGTCGTTGTTGTGCCCGTAGGTCGTTACGGTGCCGTCATCGTGGCGTATACGCACCCAGAGTCCGAAGCCCTGGGCCGGTCCCGCGCTGATCACCTCGCCGTCCGCAACGGCGACGATCGGTGTACCGGTGGAGTTGGCGATGTCGATTCCTTGATGGGCGCGGCCGTCGCCGAAGGTCGAGGTCAACGTTCCTGTTGTCGGCGCACGATACTTTCCGTTGCTCGACCCTGTTGTGCCGGTAGGGGATTGCGGGGCGGCCGACGAATGATCGCCCGCCTCGGGTGTCGTGGTTTCGGGTGTCGTTGTTTCAGATGACGTGCCGGGTGCCGACGTTTCAGGCACAGTGGCGTCGGGTTCGAGCGCGGGCAGTTCGGGCGTCGCCGAGTCGGCCGACTCGGCGGCCGACTCGGGGTCCTGAGTGTCCTGGGTGCCTTGGGCGGTCGGTTGTTCGGTCGAGGGCTCGGCGTTCGACCTGCCGGGTGGGACCGCCGCATGTGCGCGCGACGAGGTGTGCGGGGTGGCCGGATCGTGGGGAGTCTCGGCGGCCGCGAGTGTGGATGCAAGTGTGGCGACGTCCATCGACGACACCAGTCGGGGGAGAACTGTGGGGTCGATGTCGTCGATCGGCGCGAGACAGGGGATCAGTCGCGAAAGGGCTCCCGTTGGTCCGTCAGCTGTATCGGTTGGCTCCGATCGTGCCCACGAGGCAGGAGACGATGCGGCTCTGTGGGCCGGCCAGGTCGTCGAGAGCACCGTTGGCGCGAATCTCGCGTAGTGCGCCGACGACGAGATCGAGGACCTCCTGTTGGACGTGCGGGTCCGATTGGGCCTGCGCGGGGAAGGCAGGCGGCGGCGCAGCCGGATCGGCGTCCGGGGCTGCAGACGCCGTGGGTGCCAGCGCGAGGATGCCTCCCACGAACGCGGTACCGACGAGGATGCGAGTACCCCACCGAGTTCGGTGCGCCATGTACGAGGACGAGGGTAGAGGTCTCATGTCGGTGGTCCTCCTGGACGGCAACTGCATACCTGGCAGTAATTCAGGTCGCCTTCGAGTCAAGGCGACACGCCGCATCACTATTACACTCTTTCCGCACAAGCACCATCAGTCACAGTGAATTACATCGGTAACATTCGCACCCTGCGACCCATTTCGATCGTCGGGTTGTTTCTCGGGAGCCGGGGTTCATGTACGTAATATCTTCTGCGCCAGAAGGACTCGGCGTCGCTGGACGGCCTTCATCGTGCGCCTCGATGGGGGCGGTCGTCTTCGGCGAACGGCCGGAGAGCTGTGTGCTGGCACTGTGAGGCCCGAGGGTGAAGGGGGCCGCGAAAGCGTTGACGGCGTGCAGGATCCACGTTGCTACTATCGAAGATAGTAGATCGTGTAGTATGACGCTGACAGACCGGAAGACATCGTCGAGGTGAACGAGACAGAGGTGCAGGGTGCAGCGGGTGACGACACGCTGGTCCCTACTTGCGATCATCGTCATCGTGACAGTTGTTGGAGCGCTGGCATTGTGGTCTCGAGATCCCTCGACCCAGTCGGTGGGGTCCGCAGGATCGGCACCTCACGTCGAGGACGAGGATCTCCCGTCGGCAGTGATCGCTACCCGTGCTGCCCTCGAGCCGTGCCCGACCTCGTCGCCGGTTCCGTCCCCCGTAACTGGCGAGCTCGTCGGTACGTCCGCACGATGCTTGGGAACGTCGGACTTATCCGATCTGGGGACCTCCCTGGCTGGGCAACCCACATTGCTCAATGTCTGGGCGTCGTGGTGCGGTCCGTGTAGACAGGAGATTCCGGTTCTGGCCCAGTACGCCGCAGAACCGGATGCGGTTCGGGTCGTCGGTCTCAACGTCCAAGACGATGCCGATGCGGCATTGAGCCTGCTCACCGAGCTGGGAGTGCACTATCCCTCGTTCGATCAGGCCGACGCGGCGTTGCAGACACTTGACGCGCCCCCTGTCCTGCCCCTGAGTTTCTTGGTCCAGAGCGATGGAACGATCGAGCGCATCACCTCGACGCCGGTGTTCTACGACCCGAGTCAGGTGCGGGAGGCGGTAACAGCGCTTGTGCGCTGATCTCAGCACGAGCACGAGCACGAGCACCAGCACCAGCAACGCGGCGAGGATCGAACGCCCGCCGGCGGACGGACTTCTACAGAATTGGGAGATGTGTATGACCGGGCAGCGGGCAGGTGCGTTCTCGCTCACGCGCCGCAACTTTCTCGCGCTGAGCGCGGCCGGAACGAGTGCCGTCGTGTTGGGGGCATGCGGCAATGGCTCGTCCGCAACAGCAGTCGTCGGACCGGACTCCGATGTGGTGGGACAGGCCGAGGACGCGCGCCGCTCGGCTACCGGCAGACAAGTCGATATTTCCTTGAGTGCTCAGCCCAGCACGATCGACCTCGGCGGAGTGCAGGTACAGACCTGGACTTTCGGCGACAGACTCCCCGGTGCCGAGATTCGCCTGAGCCGAGGTGATGTGTTGCGCGCACAGCTCGACAACCGCCTCGAGCAGGAGACGACGATCCATTGGCACGGAATCGCCTTGCGCAACGACATGGACGGAGTGCCGGGCCTGACTCAGCCGGCTGTGGCTTCCGGTGACTCGTTCGGCTACGACTTCACCGTGCCCGACGCGGGCACGTACTTCTTTCACCCTCACGTCGGTACCCAACTCGACAGAGGACTGTATGCACCGCTGATCGTCGAGGACCCCGCCGACGGCTCGGACTACGACCTCGAAGCCGTCCTGGTCCTCGACGACTGGCTCGACGGGGTAGCCGGCGACCCCGATCGAGAACTCGAACGGCTGCGCAGCGAGGGCATGTCGATGGGCGGCATGTCGATGAGCGCGCCCACCGCCCAGTCGCCTCTCGGTGGCGACACCGGCGACGTGAGCTACCCGTACTACCTGATCAACGGCAAGATCGGGGCCGATCCCATCGTGCTCGGCGGACGGCCGGGCCAGCGGCTGCGCCTGCGCATCATCAACGCAGCTGCCGACACGGCCTTCCGTTTCGCAGTGGGGGGGCATCCTCTCACTGTTACTCACAGCGACGGATTTCCGGTTCAGCCCGAGCAGGCGCAATGCTTGTTGATAGGGATGGGAGAGCGTTACGACGCAATCATCACCTTGCAGGACGGGGCGTTTCCGATTGTCGCCGCCGCGGAAGGTAAGGACGGGAGCGGGTTCGCTGTGTTGCGTACCGGGCCAGGCGCCGCGCCGCAGTCCTCAGTCCGGCCTGCCGAACTCTCTGCAGCCCCGGTGATGGCTGATCGACTGAGGTCGCTCGATACGGTCCGCTTGTCCGCACGCGAGCCGGATCGCACGTACGACATCGCTCTCGGGATGGAGATGGGCGGGTACACCTGGACGCTCAACGGTGAGACGTACGAGCAGCACACCCCCCTCGACGTTCGCGAAGGCGAAAGAGTACGACTTCGCTTCGTCAACGCCACCACGATGTTTCATCCCATGCATCTGCACGGACACACCTTCGAGGTTGTCAACGGTGCCGGATCAGGCCCCCGGAAGGACACCTCGCTGGTCTTGCCGAACCAAACTGTCGAAGTCGACTTCGACACCGACAATCCCGGCCAGTGGCTTCTGCACTGCCACAACCTCTATCACGGGGAAGCGGGAATGATGACATCGGTGTCCTACCTGGCGTGAGCCTACGGCCGCATTCGTATTCGAGGCATGCAAACCTCTCGGACCAGGGTGCTCGCTACCGAAGGATCACGTAGCTGGCTCGTTCGACGGGATAGAGTGAACACGCGCCTAGGAGGCACTCATGCAGGGTTTGGGAGAGCTCGAAGCTCTGGTGATGGACGTGGTGTGGAATACCAGCGCCGCAGTCCGGGTTCGTGATGTCATCGATCAACTCGAGGACGGTCGAGAACCGGCGTACACCACGATTCAGACGGTGCTCGACAATTTGCACCGTAAAGGCTGGGTACACCGACAACGCAACGGACGGGCATATTGGTACGAAGCCACCCGAAGCAGGGAAGAAGCCGCCTCCGACGCCTTGCGAATACTTCTCGAATCGACCGGCGACCCGACGAGCGTGCTGCTGCACTTCGCCCGCGGCGCTTCCGATGACGAATCGAAGGTGCTCACCCGCGGTCTGAAAGAGCGTCAGAGGTGACTGCCGTACTCCTGTGGGCCCTCGGTGGGCTGTTGGTTGCGGCTGCCGCGCCATTGCTGATGAGGTCGATGATCGACAGAGGTATCGATGCGCACGTCACGCTCTTGACGTGGTCGGCGCTCGTTGTGGGCACCTTGGTCAGCATTGCGGTACCGGTCGTGCTCAGTGCGATCCCCAGTCATGGGGGCGTGACGACCCTGGTCGACATCGCACACCAATGCTGGCTCGCCCTTCAGGGCGACATACCTGCCCGCGTCGAGGCCATCGTCGGGGTTGTCGGGATTGCGATGTTGGGCTGCGGCGCAGTCCGCTGGATCGTCCACCTGAGGCGCGCAGTGTGTGAGCGACGGCGAGTGTACGAGCGGCACATCGATCTGCTGCGCATCATCGCTGGAGGCGTCGGGTTTTCCGGTTCGAATCAACCCGCGTCGACCTTGTGGCTTCCGTTGGACAGTCCTCTCGCGTACAGCGTCGCGGGACGACCGGCGATGGTCGTGGCCAGCGAGGGGCTGCGTACGCAGTTGACGCCTGCTGAAGTCGAGGCGGTCCTCGCACACGAACGTGCACACATCGATGGCCGGCATCATCTGCTCGTAGGCATTGCCGAGTCGGTGGCCTATGCGTTTCCGTGGCTGCCGATCATGCGGCAGTCCCCTGCACTCGTGCGAGCTCTCGTCGAACTCGACGCGGACGCTCGGGCAGCACGCTCGCACGGGCGAGACCCGGTGCGGCGCGCTCTGACTTCTCTTCGCCCGCACCCTGTTCCCCTGCCCGCCCTCGGTATGGTGTCGGACGCGACCGCTGTACGGCTCGAGCGTCTCGCGGTCGAGCGAACGACCCCACGTGCTTCCTTCCGGTGGGCGCGTGCGTTCGCCGCGTGCACCGCCGTCGCCCTGCCTGCGTTACCAGTAGTGGCCCTGCTGGCGGCCATGACGTTGGCGTCCTGCGCGGTGGGATGAGACGAACTGCGGCACTGGCGATCACGTTCGCTTGCCCGCCGTACTCGCCCTCTGCTATCCGGTGCGGGTAGCGATCATCATGAAACCGATGAGTGCGAGGATCATCGCCATCGGATAGCCGACCGCGAGATCCTGCCATCCGGTGCTCGGAAGAAATCGAAGCTGCCCGAGATGGGTGATGACGTGGGTCGACCCGATCACTACACCCGCTGTCAGTACCACCCAGCCCCGACCTTGACGGCGGCGTTCACGCTTGTACTCCTCGGTGTAGAGCGCCCGCGTCCTCCGGCGGCCGCCGTCTCGTTTTTGGCCTGTCATCGCGCGCCTGCACGTCCACACGCTATTGCTCGTGAGCGAGTTGGCCGACGGAGCCGAAGCACCGCCGAGAAGGCATTCCGCAAGCGGCGGCATCCCTGCGCTGGTAGCGCTGAGCGGGACAGCATGCGCGAGAGGTTCTGATTCGGCGGTACGGGGAGGGGGCCCGTTCGACTCCGTTGCGCCCGGTGGCAAACCGATATCGACTACTTCCCGGCAGTAGCGGGACCATCGGCGAATTGTCCGGTCCCGACCTGGTAAACCCTGACCAAGACGATCTCGGCATTCGATTTCATCGGACACGTTCTGGTGATCAACCTCCGGGGTCGGCACTGCGGAAGGTGATTGATCATTCTTCGATGGTTCGTCCGGTGTGTCGCCACGCGAGCATGCCGCCTTGTAGTTCGACGACATCGGTGTAGCCGAGAGCGGCCAGGTCTTTCGCCGCGGTGGCGCTCATTGTCCCGGTACGGCAGTAGATCGCCAGCGGTGTGGTCCGGTCGGGCGGCAACGTCGCGGCCTGTTGTCGGATCTGGTCGAAGGGAAGGCTCGAGTCGGTTCCAGGGAGCTGGCCCTCGTTGGGGGTATGGACGTTGATCGTGACTCGGCCGGGATCGGCGATTGCGGCGGCGAAGTCAGCGGGATCGAGCAGTTCTGCCCGTGTAGCAACGGGCATTGACGCGGTGGGCTCAGTGGCCTCGCCGCCGGTACATCCAGCGAGTGCAAGGACGAGGACAGTCAGTATCGATGCCGGACTACGGAGCGTCGATCGGGACACCGAATGCGGTGCCATCGCATCGAGGTGATCACCGAAAGGCACACGCATAAAAATACGTTCGGTGATCACGAGAGCACCTGCGACGCTGCGAGGACGCCGATGAGGACCGCGCAGCAGATGAGCGAGACAGTGAGTCGGCCTCGACGAGTGTGCGCGTCCACTCGAAACAGAAACAGGCCTTGCCGGACCAATGTGTATGCGGCAATACTCCCCAGGAAGACCAGCCCTCCGACGGGAAGGTCGACCTGAAGTACCGCGGCGAGCGCAACTCCCGCGATCAACAGGGCTGCAGCGGCCTCGTAGAGCTGAACCGGAATCCTCCTCGTCGCCAGGGTGCGATCGGACGAAAACAGGCCCCACCGAGATCGAGTCGGACGCCCCGAACAGCAGCCCGCCAAGAAGCATCCCGGACGACCGATCGCCATGCCGAGAAACAATCCCGGGGTGGTTGCATCCAGGACTGCGCCGACGTCCATACCCCCGAGTGCTCCGCCGATGACCAAGGTGCCGAGCGAAACGAGGAGGAAGCCTTGTATGCACGCTCCTGCGCGGATGAAAGTAGATATCGGTCGACGGTGCAAGATCAAGTACCAAACCTTGGCACCGATATATCCCAAAACGCAACTCAGAGCTGAAATTGCAACAGCAGCAGCAACATTGGCATCCATGCGTGAGAGCAGGAATCCCTGAACAATCAATGCAACCACCGCTCCCGCGGCTACCAACGCCGGCCAACTCCACACCCGCACAGCGGGACCGTATGTCAGTAGCGCAGTGCGCGCGGTGAGCACAGAGTTCTGCTGCCGTTCGCTACTGTCTGCGCCCCCGTCGATGCGTCGCGCACTCACCTCCCACTCCCCGCTGGCAATGCCCTGAATACGGGTGGTCGCGGCGAACCGGCCTCCAGCGGCAGGACGTGATTTCACGACCAGAGTCCGATCGAAACCGACCTTCTCGGTCGATGCATGGCCCTCGACTTCCACCCGCGATCCAGTGAAGCGAATCGCCACGTCGTGGCTGGGCTCGGCATCGGCCCCGCCGACACCCCAGTACGTCACCGCAAGCCCCAGCGGCTCGACCTGGGAAATCTCATCGGTACAACTGGTGGCTGGTGAGCGCTTGGGTGCGTAACTCTGCGGTGCGGGCGCAACAGCTTCAGGCGTGCGGGCACGTGGGCGCTCCGGCGGCGCTGCAGTATCGATCGTCGGTTCTGCGGCCTGGGCCGACGCTCGCGGTGGGGTAGTGGAGGCCGGCGCGAAAGCCCGGGCGACAGTGGGATGGAGTGCACCGCTGCCGGGCGAGTGGCCCCTGCTTCGAAGATAATCGGCGGCGGCGACGCTGACCGCAGAATGTGGGGCCACCGCTGAGAGGGGATGCCTTGGCTGGGGCTCAGTACGTATGGCACCGGGGTGGGGAGCCGGTGGGCCGCCCCCGGATCGTGTCGCCGTGGTTCGTCGTTTGTGCGCTTTCGATCGCGACTTGCTGGATTTCTTTCCCACAGGTTGCCTCCATCATCGCCTGTCCGGGCGACGGCGTCTCGACAGCAGTCAACTACTATGCTCGATAGTAGCTGAACTACTAAGCGTTATAGTAGGAGCTGCGGGATGACCACACTCCGCAGGTCAGCAGGTGGCTGGTGCGAGAGTGAGGAGCAGCAATGATGAATATGGGCACCATGAGTGGCGGATGGACGATGATGGCAGGAATGGCCGCGTTCTGGCTGGTCGTGATCGCTCTGTTGATCTGGGGTGCGGTTCGGCTGATGTCCGCTCGCCCGCAATCGGGGGAGGACGCGCAGGAAATCCTCGATCGTAGATTCGCGGCCGGGGAGATAGATCGAGATTTCTATCGCGCAGCGGTCGCAGAATTGGCGACCGCTGCGCTGCGCAAGCGTGCCGACACTCGGTAAAGAGCAACTGCGGTGTGACGGGCAGGCATTTTCACCGCATGTGACCGAGTTTGCGGACTGGATATGTCGGTGCGCGCCGGCTGGCCGGTAGGGCAGGGCTCGCCCGGGGCCGGTGAGCGGCAACTGTCGGCGCGTTCGAAGGCGCACCGAAACGATCAGATCGAAAGTGGAACCGAACGTGAGTGATACACCCATCTACGACTTACTCAACGCTACATCGGCGTCGCCGCAGCCCCATGGTGAACGAGACAGTATCGCTCCACCGTCCGATCTGCGGCGTCAGCGATCGACCGAACGAGCAGTTCCGCGATCTTCGAGAGTCGACACGCGGGCTCGCCATGCGCGCCGTGACATGGCGTAATTCGCCCTGCCCTGCCTCCAGTCGGTGAGAAGACTCGTAACGGAAATCGCAGCGAACGCCGATGATCCACGCGCGTGTGCAGGTACGCCCGTCGCTGTAAGGCTCAGCTGTGCCGCGGATGCATGCGCCCCTTGACCGAATCGGTATCGACATCCATGCCCGTCCGTGAGCATGACAGCGACCGCGGGTGCACCTGGTGGCCAGCCGACTGGCGCTCACGCGTTGACAACACCCTGACGGTTCTTCCCAATGAGATCAGGAAGGGGTATGGTTCGACTTGATCGACATATACCCCTATGGGGTATATGTTGTCCGAGATGTCGAAAGCTACGCATGATCATCACGCACTGTCAGTTACGCCGGTATCGATGTACGGCCACTGTGAGTCGTCGGTCCGCAACGACGTCAACGCCGTGATCGGAATGGACACTGTCGCGTTATCGGCGGCGGCAGGGACATTCACGGTCACCAGTGCAGCCGCGCTCGTCCAGGCGCAGATCATTGTCGCCCTCGACGCCGAATACACAGCCGAACCAGAACCCACGAGTTCATGGGATGAATGGATATCGAACTCGATGGATGAGAGGACTGCACGATGAACGATCACACACACTCCGACGTCGACTCCGCGCGGACGGATCCGCCGAACAGACTGCAGCACAGCGGGCATGAAGAAGGACCCGAAATGCACACGGACGGGGCAGAGAAGGCGACTCCGCAGTCGGACCACGACACCGGCGGGCACAACGCAGAGCACGGCGGGCACACCGGTCACGGTGATCACGTCGGTATGTTTCGTCGCCTGTTCTGGGTCATGCTGGTCCTTGCCGTTCCGGTGATCGTTGCCTCGAACATGTTCGCGATGCTCCTCGGCTACTCATTGCCCGACGCAGCGTGGATTGCCTGGGTCTCTCCGGTGTTCGGAACGGTGATGTACGCCTGGGGCGGGTCTCCGTTCCTCTCCGGAGCAGTCAGCGAAATCCGTTCCCGTGCACCGGGAATGATGCTGCTCATCGCCCTCGCGATCACCGTCGCATTCATTGCGTCGATGGGAGCGAGCCTCGGCCTGCTCGATCATCAGCTCGACTTCTGGTGGGAACTGGCCCTGCTGATCGTGATCATGCTGCTCGGGCACTGGATCGAGATGAGATCACTCGCCCAGACCACCTCCGCTCTGGACTCGTTGGCGGCGTTGCTCCCGGATGTCGCCGAACGCGTCGAGGGCGACGATGTGGTGCCGGTGCCCCCGTCCGAGCTGCAGCTCGGTGATGTCGTTGTCGTCCGCCCCGGCGGCCGCGTACCGGCGGACGGCACCATCGTCTCCGGATCGGCGAGCATGGACGAATCGATGATCACCGGGGAATCACGCACCGTCCGCCGCAGCGACGGCGATCAAGTCGTCGCCGGCACTGTCGCCACCGACTCAGGTCTGCGCGTCCAGGTCACTGCAGTAGGGGAGGACACCGCCCTCGCCGGCATCGGCCGCTTGGTCGCCGACGCCCAGAACTCGACCTCGCGCGCTCAGCGCATCGCGGACACCGCCGCTGGCTGGCTGTTCTGGTTCGCTCTCGGTGCCGCGATCATCACCGCTGCGGTGTGGACTCTGGTCGGGATGCCCGACGACGCCGTCATCCGCACCATCACCGTGTTGGTCATCGCCTGCCCGCACGCACTCGGACTCGCGATCCCGCTGGTGGTCTCCATCGCCACCGAACGTGCCGCCCGCGGCGGGGTTCTGGTCAAGGACCGGCTCGCACTCGAAACCATGCGCACGGTGGACACCGTGCTGTTCGACAAGACCGGGACCCTCACCAAGGGTGAACCCACCGTCACCGCAGTCGAGGTGACCGGCGGGCGCACCGCCGACAACGTTCTCGCGCTGGCCGCTGCCGCAGAAGCAGATTCCGAACATCCACTCGCCCGTGCCATCGTCGAGGCCGCACGCGCGCGGAACCTGACGGTCCCGGCTGCAGCCGGCTTTCAGTCGTCCCCCGCCGTCGGGGTCGCAGCCGACGTCGACGGCGTCCGGATCCAGGTCGGCGGGCCGGCACTGCTCGAGCAGGAACACGGATCCGAACTCGCTGTCGCCGACCGGTGGCGCGGGGACGGGGCGATCATCCTGCACGTCCTCGCCGACGGGGCCGTGATCGGTGCCCTCGCGCTCGCCGATGAGATCCGGTCCGAGTCACGCACTGCGGTAGACGCGCTGCACGCGCGAGGAATCGCGGTCGTGATGATCACCGGTGATGCCGACGCCGTCGCGAAGTCCGTCGCCACCGAGCTCGGTGTGGACCGCTACTTCGCCGGGGTGAAACCGGAAGACAAGTCGCACAACGTCGCTGAACTCCAGAGCGAAGGCCGTACGGTGGCGATGGTCGGCGACGGAGTCAACGACGCCCCGGCTCTGGCGCAGGCCGATGTCGGTATCGCGATCGGGGCCGGCACCGACGTCGCAATCGCATCGGCCGGAGTGATCCTCGCCAGCGACGACCCGAGGTCGGTGTTGTCGGTGATCGAACTCTCGCGCGCCTCGTACCGAAAGATGAAGCAAAACCTCTGGTGGGCAGCGGGATACAACCTCATCTCGGTTCCGCTCGCGGCAGGAGTGCTCGCGCCGGTCGGGTTCGTGCTGCCGATGTCGATCGGCGCGATCCTGATGTCGCTGTCGACGATCATCGTCGCTGCGAACGCACAATTACTGCGTCGACTCGACCTCACACCCGACACCATCACCGGAGCGGTGAACGAGGGGAGTTCCAACCCTCCGTCGCAGCGCACACCGTCACTGTGAGAGCTGATCTCGTACCGGGAACGCAGCCCTGACAATTGTGGAACGTTGATGGCCGCACCTTCTCCGCCGGAGAGGATGCGGCCATCGTTGTCTATAGCGGGCCGGGTCAGCCGAGCAGCCGCTGCATGGTGTCGATTTCCTGCTGCTGGGTGGCGACGATGGTGCGGGCCATCTCCAGGGCGTCAGGATTGGAACCGTCTGCGATTTCGGTGTTGGCCATCTCGATGGCGCCGGTGTGGTGGGCGATCATCATCGTCAACCACTGGCGGTCGAATTCCGGTCCCGACGCTGCCATCAACGCGTCCATGTCCTGAGCGGTCATCATGCCGCTGCCGGAGCTGTGGTCCATCCCGCCCATGTCACCCATGTCACCCATGTCACCCCTGTCCATGTCGGGCATGGGCTGGCCCCACTCGGTGAGCCAGGTGGTCATCTGGTCCATCTCGGGCTGTTGCGCGGCGGCGATCGCCGATGCCAGCGACAGCACCTCCGGGTTGTCGGTGCGGCCGTTCGCCATGTCGGCCATCTCGACTGCTTGGGCGTGATGCGGGTACATCATCTGCGCGAACATCACGTCGGCATCGTTGAACTCTGCGGACGCGCTTGCTTGGGCCGAGGACATCGGTGCCGAGGACATCGATCCCATCGCATGGCCGTCCATCGACGAATCGGCCGCGTTGTCGCTACAGCCGACGACGAGGAACGCGCTCGCGGCGGCAGCAGCGATCGAGGCAATGACTTTGGTACGCATGAGGAAACTCCTTGCAAGAGTGGGTAGTGCAGAGAATTGGATGTCGTTCGATCCGCCGACAGACACGCGTCTGCCGGGCTCCCTGTCACACTCGCAAGGTCACCGATCTGTCCAACTCCCATAACGTCCACGGCGGCGCACGCTCAAGCGTGGAGTCGGCCCGTCCAATGATCCGGTTCACCGATGTCGGCGCCAGGTCGAGGGCTGCGCTCATCGCCGGGACCGTCAGCGCGGGCCACGACACCGTCGTGCCGACGCAGGGATGCATCATCTGGTGCCCCGACGGGCAGTCATGTTCCCCGGTCATCACCGGAACCGTGGCGTCCGTGTGGGACGGTGCTGCGAACGAGGCATGGCCGCCGCTCATCGATGTGGACATCGAGCCGGTCACGGGCATCGACATCGGTGTCACCGAATGCATCAACAGGACACCGAACACCGTCAGTGCAATCAGTAAAGCTGCCGTCGGAGCTGTGCCCCGTCGACCGTGCCGATTCACTGAGTGCATGCGGCCGATGATACCAACATATACCCCCTGGGGGTACGCCTGTCTCGTCGCGTTCGGTCGTCGAAGCATTTCGTCATGTCTTCGAGGTGTCGAGTCCGAGATCTGTTGCGCGGTTGTAGTCGTCGTCGATGAGCACCACGCTGCGATGTTCCCGGTCGAGTAGTGAGGCCGCGATCGAGGCGCGATAGCCGGAGGCGCAGTGCACCCACACTTTGCCGTCGGGAACTTCTGCGAGTCGGTGCGGCAGTTCGTGGAGGGGAATGTTGATCGCACCGGGGATGTGGCCGTCCGCGTATTCGGACTGTTGACGGGTGTCGAGCACTGCAATGTCCGAGTCCTCTGCGGCGAGTCCGGCGAAGTCGGACACTTCGTAGGACCGTACGCGCCCGTCGCTGGCGAGCGAATGAATCTCTCCGACAGCGGAGCCGGAGGGGTGGTCGATGCCGATACGTGCCAACTCCCTTGTGGCCTCGTCGATTTGATCGGATGTGTCGCCGATCAAGGTCAGCGGCGCACCCCACTGGTAGAGCCAGCCGAGGTAGGTGACGAATGTCGTCGACAGCTCGAAGCCGAGGGAACCGTCGAGATGTCCGGCAGCGAAGGCGGTGCGTGCGCGGAGGTCGACGACCCATTGTCCGTCGTCGATGCGGCGGCGTAGTTCGTCGGGGTCGACGGGTTCTGGGGTGGACAGGTCGATCGGTGCGGGGCCTTCGGTGTTGATGACGCCCATGTGGGCGTAGTACGCGGGGTAGGCCGACAGTCCTGCGATCAACTCGTCGACGTAGGTTTGTTCGTCCTGGGTCAGCGCGGGATTGGACTGTTGCTGTTCACCGATGGTCGACGAGTCGCCGCTGGTGGGGGTCGCGGAGCAGAAGCTACCGAATCCGTGGGTGGGGTAGACCTCGACGTCGGCGGGGAGTTCGGCGGCGATTCGACGGACCGAGTGGAACTGGGCATGGGTGAGCTCGTCGGTGTGTTCGGAGCCGAGTAGGTCGGTGCGGCCGGTGGATCCGTAGAGCATCGAGCCGCCGGTGAAGATCGCGATCGGTTCGTCTCCGAGTTGCAGTACGTAGCTGACGTGATGATGTGTATGGCCCGGGGTGTGCATGACCTGAAACGTCGCCGATCCCGCGTCGACGACATCGCCGTCCCCCACTGCCCGTCGCTCGAATTCGACCGGGTCACCCTCGGGCACAACGTATTCGGCTCCGGTGGCGCGTGCGAGTTCGAGTCCGCCGGTGACGTAGTCGTTGTGGATGTGGGTTTCGAGTACGTGGGTGATGGTGGCGTTCTTCTCCGTGGCCAGTGCCAGGACGCGGTCGATGTCACGTTGGGGATCGATCACGACGGCGATGCCGTCGTGGCTGATCAGGTAGCTGCGGTCGCCGAGGCTCGACGTTTCGATGATGGCGATGTCTGGATCGGTGGTGCTCACGGGGTACTCCTACGGTGTAATCGGGTCGGCCTCGTTTCTGACGTGAAACGTCCTCGTTCAGGCCAGTGCGAGGAAGAGCTTTTCCAGTTCTGCTTCGGTCATGGGCTCTTTGTTGTCTGCGGTGTCGCCGGTCATGCATTCACGAAGGCCGGTGGCCACGATCTTGAATCCGGCTTTGTCGAGGGCGCGGGAGACGGCGGCGAGTTGAGTGACGACGTCTTTGCAGTCGCGTCCGTTCTCGATCATGCCGATCACACCGGCGAGTTGGCCGTGTGCGCGGCGCAGACGGTTGAGTACCAATGCGATGCTGTCTTCGTCGCCGATCATTGCGGTCTCCTGAGGGTGTGTGATGGTGGTAGTCCTTCCAGATTACCCCCGGGGGCATCGGTTCGGTGTGTGCAGTCGGTCATGAAAGAACGAGGGTGTCGACAAGTACATAGCCCGCGACGGCGAACACCAGGTAGGCGAACCACGTGCGCAGCTTGTCGGTGTCGATGCGTGTGCTCAGTTTTCCGGCGACCAGCGAGCCTGCGATCGCCGCACCGGCGAACGCGGCTGTCAGTGGCCAGTTCCCGCCGAGCCCGTCGGCCTGAGCGATCAGTCCGGCGGCGGAGTTGGCGACGATGACCACCAGCGACGTTCCGACAGCGACACTCATCTCGATTCCCAGCAACAGCACCAGAGCGGGGATGATCAGAAATCCTCCGCCGACGCCGAACAGTCCGGTGAGGACACCGACCCCGAACCCGGTCGGTATGGACCGTGGTGCGCATCGCCGCCAATCGATCCCGGAACTTCCTGTCTTGCAAGCGGTTCCGACATCGTCGGTGCTGCGCAGCATCCGCGCCCCGGCGATGATCATGACGATCGCGAAGCCGATCATCACTGCGGCCTCGGGCAGATGCCTGCCCAGGACGCTGCCGACCAGCGTGCCGACGATACCGGTGGCCGCGAAGATCGCCGCCAGTCGCCATTCGACGAGCTTCGCCCGCACCTTGGGGATGGCCCCGGTCGCCGAGGCGACACCGATCACCAGCAACGATGTCGGTATCGCCTCCGACAGGTCCATTCCCAGGGCGTAGACGAGAACCGGGACGGCGACGATCGACCCACCGCCGCCGAGGAGACCGAGCAGGATGCCGACGGCGACGCCGAGGACCAGGGCCAGCGTCAGGGTCATCAGCTGTGTGCTGTGTCCTGGCCACCGAGTGCGTCGATGGCGGCCTGGAGCTTGGTGGTGGCCTCCGCCGCGACGTCGGAGAGTGCTGGTTCGCCTGTCGCTTGTACCATGATGTCGGGGTTCATGGCTTCGACGATGATCGATCCGGGTGCGCTCGTGTCGGCGCGGACGACGACATTGCACGGCAGCAGCAACCCGATCTGGCGCATGACTCCGACGGCGCGGTGCGCGAGGGTGGGATTGCAGGCACCGAGGATCAGATACTGCTCCATGTCCTCGTCGAGTTTGGCCTTCAACGTGGCCTGCATGTCGATTTCGGTGAGAACACCGAATCCCTGATCTGCGAGGGAGGCTTTGACGGCGTCGACTGCGGTGTCGAAGTCGGTGTCGGTCAGAGTGGTCGAGAGTGCGATGTTCATAAGGGAAGTTCCTTTCGGTCGTCGAACTGCGGTGATCTGGGCCTACCCGATTCGGGGCTGGCGAATACTCGGCACGCCCACCCTGGTGAGAAGCGCGCTGGCCGGGCACCAGCCGACCGCTGCGTAAAGGGCGAGGTTCGCGGCAGCGAACGCGCTGAGCAGTCGCCACTGCGGTGCGTGGAGTTCGCCGAGGGCCAGGCCGGTGGCGGTGACGCCGGCGGCGAGGGCGGGGACGATACGTTCGATCGGCCAGCCCGCGAACGCGGACGAGCGAGTGGTGTTCGGATCGATCATGATTGCTCCGTTCGGGTTGTAAGGGTGGTCAGTGCGAGAAGCTGATCGAGGGCAACACCTTGCGCAGCCAGGCCGGTGACCACCATGCGGCGTGTCCGCTCAAACGCAGCAGGACCGGCAGCAGGATCAGCCTGATCAAGAAGGCGTCGAGCAGTACCGCGACGCCGAGGATGATGCCCATCTCCTTCGGTGGGAGCGGATCGGAGAGTGCGAAGGTGAAGAACACTGCGACCATGACCGCGGCGGCGGCGAAGATGACCCGGCCGGAGTGGGCGAGGCCGTCGACCTGAGCGGCTTTCGGGTCCCCGGTCTTCTCGTAGTGCTCTTTCGCGGTGGCGAGCAGGAACACGGTGTAGTCCATGGCGATGGCGAAGATCATCGCGAAGAAGAACACCGGACCCCAGCCGTCGAGGAAGCCTTGCGGGGTGAATCCGAGCAGTGATGCGCCGTGCCCGTCCTGGAAGATCAGTTTCGCGACCCCGAACGCTGCGGCGGTCGAGAGCAGACTGACGGCGGTGCCGAGGATCGCGATCAGGGGTGCTTGGAGTGCGACGAGCAGCAGGATGAAACCGAGCGCCAGAATGATGCCGATCACCAGCGGTAGGTAGTCGTTCAGTGCTTGCTGTAGATCGAGGTTCTCCGCTGGGGCACCGCCGACCAACGCCGACTCCGGGAGTTCGGCGCGCAGGTCACCGAGGATGGTGCCCATTCTCTCGTCCGAGGGGTCAACGGTGGGAAGTGCTTGTAGCAGTGAGTAGTTTGAGCCGTCCGCGGCAGGCTGGGGCGGGGTGACCATCGAGATTCCGTCGACGGTAGTGGCTGCGGTGGCGGTCGCGGCGGCATCCGCGGACGGGACGACGATCTGCAGTGCGCCGGGTGCGCCGTCACCGAACTGGGCCTGGACGAGCTCGTAGCCCTGGCGAACCGGTGCGTCTTCGGGGACGACGGAGATCGAGGGCATTGCCACTTTCAGTCCGAGGACCGGAAGGGCCAGCGCAATGAGGATGCCGACGGACACCAGAGCGAACGGCCAGGGGTGCTTGTGGAGCAGTTCACCCCAGGCTGCGAATTTCGGGGAGCGGTGCTGCTGACGCTTGGCGTAGGGCAAGGATGCGGCGTTGACCTTGGAGCCGAGTGCACCCAGGGTTGCGGGGAGCAGGGTCATGGTGGCGATCAGCACGAACGTCACTGCGAGCATGATGCCGACGGCCATGGTGCGCACCGCCGGTGCGGGAACGAGCAGGACGGCCGAGAGGCTCACCAGGACGGTCAGTCCGGACAGGACCACGGCTTTGCCTGCGGTGTCCATGGTTTCGGCGACCGCGGCACGCGGATCGGCGTTGCGCAGTGCGTCGCGGAACCTGGCGACGATGAACAGGGCGTAGTCGATTCCGAGGGCGAGGGCGAACATCATCGCGAAGTTCATCGCCCACACCGAGATCGGCGTGACGCCGTTGAGCAGAACAAGTCCGCCTGCGGATGCGACCAGGCCGGCGACGGTGAGTAGCAGCGGCAATCCCGCGGCGACGAGAGAGCCGAACGCGAGCACCATGATCGCCAAAGTGACCGGCCAGGAGAACAATTCGGCCTGGATCATGGCGTCGTGGTTGGCTTTGTTGAAGTCCGACCACAGTGCTGACGACCCGGTGGGGTAGATCTCGATACCGTTGCCGGACAGTGCGGTCAGCTCGCCTTTGACCTCGTCGACGGCTTTGACCATGTCGTCGGTACTCGTGTCTGCGCCGGCGATGAGGATGCCGGTGTGACGGTCGGGGCTGATGGTCATGCCCGGCTGGGGGGCGACGATCTCGCCGAAGCGGGTGTCGCTGTCGAACACAGCCGCGACGTCGGTGAGTGTCTGCTGCATCGCCGGGTCTTCGATCGAGGCGGTGTCGGAGTGAACGACGACCTGCACTGCTGCAGAGGAGTTGCCGCCGAAATGCTGCTGGGCGAGTTCGCGTACCTGGACGGATTCGGATCCGTTGGCCTGCCAGCCGGCCCCGGCCAACGACGAAAACACCGTTGGTGCAGCTGATCCAAGGGCGATTAGGGTGATCAGCCAGATACCGAACACCCAGCGGCGACGCGTGACCATCGCGCTCCCCAGGCGGCCGAGTGCGCCAGGTGCAGGTGGCCGGTCACGGTCGTGTCGGTCGGTAGCCGCCGCGGTAGCGGGCACGGACATAGCATTCTCCTAAATACGGGTGGGGGTATATGACAAGGCCACGAAGGCCCAAAAGCTTCCTCGAAGACTTAAAGGTGAGGTGTCAGCGATGAAACAGGGAGTGAAAAAAGCCGGTGCGCCTAGCTGGATCGGGTGCCTCGCTCGACGAGCAGGTGCACTGCTGCGGCCGTGGGACATTCTTCATGACGCTGTCGATGTGGCGCCCGCAGCCGGCCCAGGTGGTCTTACCGCATGTCGGGCATGCGACGGGGTAGCACATGGCAATCCTTCCTGGCGGGGTGTACCTACTGTTGCACATACCTAGGGGGGTATGCAAGTACCCCTAGGGGTATAAATCATCGATGCGAGGGTGATGAATGGGAAGGTTCACCGCCGCGGGCGAAAGGGGAACGTTCGCATTTCGTGTAGGAAGACCGCGACTGCTCGAGACGGACTACAGGTCTACCTTTAACAGTGGCTGTATGACACCCACTTCTGAACAAGTGCAGCTGACTTCTGAAACTGACAATTCGATCGACGCTCGGACCAGCCTGTCGGTGTCCTGGTAGATAGTGTTGGAAGTAATCCCAGTTTGATCGCAGATTCCGAGACGAAGGGCTCCAGGTGGACGAAAACCTCATCGGGTACGCCCGGTGCTCCACGCGAGGACAGGATCTACGAGCGCAGCGCACAGCCCTTCGCAAGATGGGCGTCGACACCGGCAACATCTACACCGACCGCGGATACACCGGTCGCAACCGGGAACGTCCCGGCCTCACCGAAGCCCTCGCGGCAGTGGGGGAGGGGGACACCTTGGTGGTCACCAAACTGGACAGACTCGGTCGATCGGTCACGGACCTGAACGCCATCGTCACTGAGCTCGACGCAAAAGGTGCACGGTTGATCTACGGTGGCCAGGTCTACAGCCCTGGTGATCCGTCGAGCAAGATGTTCTTCACCGTCCTCGGTGCGATGGCCGAGTTCGAGGCCGACCTGACCCGCGCACGCACCCGTGAGGGCGTCGCGATCGCCAAAGAGCAGGGCCGGATGACCGGACGCAAGCCCAAACTCACTGCACTGCAACACGAACGCATCCTCAAGGACTACGAATCCGGCGAGTTCGGTGCCGTGAAACTCATGGAGCTGTACGGCCTGAGCCGATCAGCTGTCTACGCCGCCCTCATTCGGGCCCGCGAGCAACGCGACGGAGCACCCACACCCCGCGCTACAACTGCCAGGAGCTGACACACAATGAGCACCGACGCCAATCTCCACACCATCGACACGATCGGTGGCGCTCAGTTCGGCCTCGCCGCCGAGGCGACTTCATGACCGCCGAACGGGTGGTCGCACGATGCGCCTGGTGCGACCAGTGGCACTCCGAGACTCCAGCGAATTTGGTGCCGGCCGATCCGGTCTATCACGACGAGTGCCGCCCAGCCGGCGTGCACGGCTGGACCGCCGCCGATGCTAAGGCTGCTGGCACTGCTCGGCCCAGTCGATAGACCCTGTACACCGAAGTGGTTGTAATGCAATGACTTCGGCCGCGACGTCCATTTCCCGATCGCGCAACAAGAAGCGCAGAGATCTGCGGATCTCCTCGCGCACGTGTGGCCACACCGAATACATCATCCGACCGCGAAGGCCCCGGCAGTGCTCCAACACCGCCGGGGCCGGTCGATCACAGAACGGACCTGCGATCAATGAACAACGCTAATACCCACCCTGATCAGAACACCACCGAGGACACCCGCGAGATTCACCCTGCTGTCATCACCTGGGCGCTCGTCATCGGATTGATCGTCGCCTTTGCGGTTACCGCGTCCAGTTTCAAGTTGAGCTTCACTACCCTTCTCGACTTGGGGTCCATGGCCGGGCTACGCGATTCCGCGTGGGTCATACCGGTAGTGCTCGACGGACCGATCCTGGCGGCCAGCATCTTCCGTATCGCGCTGTCCCAGCACACAGACCGCGCCACCGTTCGCGGCCGCCGATTCATCATCGCCGTCTTTGCCCTCGCTGGAGTGGCCAGCATGGCAGGAAACGCCTACCACGCCGTCCTCACCGTCACCGACCTAAATGCGGCCGTCGCTGCCATGATGGGTGCCCTCGCTCCGCTGATGGTGATGACCATGGGCGAGATGATGTCCGTCGCCATCAGTGCTCCCCGTCGACGCATCATCACCGCGGCACCGGTTGCAGGCGATAATGCTTCGATCGGGCCGGCCTCCATCGCCGCCACACAGGACCCGGCCGTCGAGCGCCCTGCATCGCGGCCTTTCGAGGCTATGGGAGTGGAGGAAGACTTGGACAACGGCCTGCTCAAGCCTGCCGTGTGGACCAGTGTCCATCTCTACCTCGCGAACCCCGACTGGTCATTCAGTGATATCGCACGCCACCTCGAGCTCCACACCTCGACTGTCTCGCGGCACATCAAGACCTGGACTCAGGTACAGCAGAACATCGCCGCCGAACGCAGCACCGCAGCCCCCACCGTCGCAGCTGACCAGGCGCACAGCGCCACCACCGATGTCGATGGCGACCATAGCGCCGACGAAGCCATCGAAGCGGGTTCGGGGTACGACGCGGACGATTACGACTCGATAGCTGCCGGTCGTGACTACGCGGGCGCGACGCGGTGACCGAAGAGCGCTCCGCCAGAACAATTGCCGACGTACTGAACTGAGCGGCAACAGAATTCACGCCTGACTCGGTGATCGCGATACCTGCCCACTTGCGGGCGGCGTCTGTAAGTGTCCCGTTGGATTGTGTGACCCGTTGTGGGAGTGAGAGATCGTCGTGTCGTGCGTTTGCGTCGATGGGGCCCGACTCGATGCGATGTACCGCCCGTGCGTCCTATAGTGCGGACATGACGCGAGAACTGCCCGACGGGGAATCGTTGTTGATCCGCACAGACTTCTCCGACAACGCCCGGTGGAGTGACACTGTCGAGGCGGCGACGCAGCCGACAGATGAGGGGTTTGTCGCCGGTTTGACCGTGGTCGACGACGCGGAGTTCGACCGACTCACGCTCGGCGAGTTGGCCGTGATCATCGGGTCCCCACCGCCGTACTACGTGTTTCTCGCCGACGCTGCGACGATCACCGATCCGGAACACGCGATCCTTGCCGTGGACACCGCAGACGGTTCGTCGGGCTACCCTAGTTTCCGGGTGCATCCGTCGCAGATGGCGTCGGTGGAGAACAACCTGTCGTTGGCGAACATGGACTTCGAGGACTTCTCGTCGGCGGTCGGTGCGGATGGGGTGTTTCGCGGATTCGAGCCACCGGCTACGACGCGCACTCCATCCACGGCAGCACTGCTCGACGCCATCGAGCAGTCCTCGCTGTCGCCGGAGGCGATCGAGGTGTACCGCGCCTCGCTGGAGCAGTGGCCTCGACCGGATGTGGACGGGAACTACATCCCGGACGTCGCAGTGGGTCAGGCCGAGTTGGTCGGTCAGCAGCAACGCAACGAGTACCGGTACAACTCGTGGGTGATCGGACTGGAGGAGTCGATCGCGGCCCTCGCCGGTGGCGGCGCAGCCATCGGATTCGCCATCGTCGCCGCGAGTATTCGCGATCGCGTCGGTGGTTACTGCAGTGCGTGGGTAGACCCTGTCACCCTGGCACCGGTCGCGATTCTGGCGACGGGGCATCCGCCGCAGCGGACGCGCACCTGAGCGAGGCGGCCGCTCTCAAAGTGCTTTCGGCGACAACACCGCTCCGGTAACGCCGGTCCTGGTGACTGCTGCGCGCTATCACCGAACACTATTCGGGGCGAGCACCGTAGGAGCACTGCCACTCGCATCACGGTATGCCGGGGTCGACCCGCATCACCACTATCGAAGAACGGGAAGAGACATGGACGCCGAACAGGCGCGGTACGAGGTCACCGAGATCAAGGTGATCCGGGGTGCTGAGTCGAAAATAATCGCAGGTAAGCAGCAGGAAGGTTGGGAGCTGGTCGACCGACAGGATGGCATCCTGCGAACCACCTTGACCTTCCGTCGGCCAAAGCCGAAGCCCCCCTGGCGATTGTGGGCCGCACTGGGAGGGGTCGGGGTCATCCTGGCGGGCATCATCACCGTCGGGGCGCTCACGGAGGATGACGATGCGTCCACGACCGACGCCGCAGCGGCCTCGAGCGCCGAACAATCCTCTCCGCAGCCTGATCCGGAACAGGAAGCGGAACTTTCCCCGGCTGACCCGATGATTTGCGATACAACGGGAATCGAACTGTTTCCCGAACCATGCAAGTTCGGGCAGACCGCGATCTACAGCAGGAAGGTGCGATCGGGCCAGGTCCAGCTGGAGATCACAGTGGGCGCACCGGTCGAGTTCATCATGAGTGAAGACGCGAGGATCCCGTACGACCTTCCGCCGCAGCCTGTGAGCGTCTACTTCCCGGTCACCGTGAAGAACACATCGCCCGACTCAACCATGCCGGATATGGTCTCTACCCAGGCGACAAACGCCGAACAGGGTGCGTACGACGGCATCCGGGAAGTGCGAGACGGCGACGTCGGCTTGCGTTCGGTCACCTCCGCTCTCAGCCTGCCCGTGGGCGAGACGCTGACCGTCAAGGAAGGCTGGAACATGACAACGCTCGATGGTGTGCAGTACAGCCTGTCGATCGACGGTCAGGCCGGATACACCGTCGAGTTCGCGCGGTGATCCTGAAGTAATGATCAGTGTGCAGCGTTGAATGCTTCTTCGATCGCAGCGGGAATGCGGCCCCGATCGTTGATCTCGTAACCGTTGTCTGCGGCCCATTGCCGGACAGCTCTGGTCTGAGCCGGATCACGTGTGGCTCGGCTGTTCGAGGGTGCTGCAGATGGAGCCGTGGAGGTGGGGGTGTGTCGACGCTTACGCCCGCCGACACGGGTTGCGTGCTCGATGTAGTAGCCGATCTTCCGATGAAACTCGCTGGCGTTCTTCGCCTTCAGATCTACGAGGTAGTCGACACCGTTGACGGAGAATTCGATCGTCTCGCCTGATTCGTCGTCGATGACCGAGCCATCGATATCGTCGACCAATTGGGTGAATACTTTTTTTGCCACGGTTCGATGCGGCCTCTCTCGAGTAGAAACACATTGCTGTCGACAACCACCCTAACCAGACCGAACCCGCAGGCAGATGCACCAGATGAGGAATGTGGAATAGGCACTTCCTCCGTGTCGACCACCGCACCGCCACTCAGCCAAATTTTGTCTAGTCAACTTGACTAGAAAGTGTCCAGTCGGATAGACTAAAATCATGGTTACCGAGCAGCCCACGCGGAAAGTGGTCAAGGCCCTCAAGGCGGCCGGGTTCGCCTCGGTCCGCACGGTCGGCTCGCACAGCACGTGGGTGTCGGCCGATGGCGCAGTCAAGGTGACTGTTCCGGATGGGCACCGGACGATCTCGCCCGGCGTCTACCGCAAGATCCTCGCAGCCATGAAGGAGGCGCAGCAGTGAGCAAGACCTACACGGTGTCGGTGACCCGAGACGGCAAGTGGTGGATGATCGCCGTCCCCGAACTCGACGCCCTCACTCAAGCCCGTCGCATCGATGATGTCCCCACCGCGGCGAAAGAACTCATCGCCCTCGAAACCGGAGTCGCCCTCGCCGATGTCGAGATCGAGCAGCACATCGAACTCGAACCCGGGGGAGAGGATCTCGCGGTCCGCATCGCCGAGATCGCGACACAGCGAGCACGTCTGGCCGAGGACGAAGCCCGCGTCAAAGCCAGCACCGAGGCCTTCGCGAAGAAACTCGCCACCGCTCAGGTACCCGTCCGAGACATCGGATCACTTCTCGGCGTGACCTTTCAGCGAGCCAGCCAACTCGTCAACAACTGACCTGCGCATCGAAAGTTCGGTCCCTGGCAACTGCACCGGTTTCACAGTTGAGAACGACTAGAGTCGGTACCATGCCAACTCTGCCAGAAGGCCAATCCCTGCTCATCCGTACGTACTTCGGCAATGACGGTGCCTGGGAACAGGTCGCGCGAGAGGCCCAAGCGTCGCACGTACAAGACAGTGGTTATGAGGCTCAAGCCTTTCTGACGACGGTCGATGACCCGGAGTTTGCCGACATGTCGGTGTCACGCATTGTCGGCCTGGTGGAATCTCCGCCGCCGGACTATCTCTTCGTAGTCGACCAGCGGGCATGTGACGAGCCGGAACATCCAGTGCTCGTTGTGGATACAAGTGCCGATCCGGAAGACGAGGCAGCTACTTTTCGGGTTGTACCGAGCAGGCTCGCGGTAATCGAGAACAACTTGTCCATCGCAAATCTGAGCTTCGACGACCTCCGTTCCGGCTCTGATCCTGACGGGGTCTACCGCGGAACCCGAAAGCAATCCACTGAAAAGAGCCAAGTCCGTCGCGAGGATTTGATCGCCGCAGCTGACAACGCAGAAGACTCGCCGACGGTCCAGCAATTGCGAAAAGACCTGAGGACAAGGTCTGTGCCGGTCTGGCCGGCAAAAGTTGTCGATGATCTCCGGGACAGGTACGACTCGATTACCGGACAGACCTATGACTTGAAGCTGACCGTGGGATACAAAGAAGCGCTCGATGTTCTCGCTGAGGGCGGTTCCGCGCTGGGCATCCACTTCGCTGCCACCAACAGCTACTGGACTATCTACCTGGATCCGAACAATCTGAGCTTGCTGGCCGCCATGAAGGTGATCTATCCGTCGTGATCGCCGCCCGCCCGGGATTCCGTGACCGACCACAAAATCACCAGAGGCGCGCTAGTCCTCAAATTGATGCAGGGACCGGCGCGCCTCAGGGAGCGGGATCAGGAGATGGTGAACTCGCTGATCTGTGTTGTTCCATCGCTGGCGTAGACAGGAACCGTCTTCGGAGCCGATCCGAGGACATCGGTACCGCCGACGTTCTGCTTTTCGAGCGCCGTCGCCTCGTCGGGTGATGCTGCGGCCGTGTCGAGTGCGGACTTCTCGATGAAACCTTGGACCCCGTCGGTACCGATTGCAGCGACCAGATCAGGCAGTTCTGCGTCATTCGCAGCAGTGTCGCCTGCGCCGTACGACTGCCCGGAGGCGTTTGTTCCTGATTCGACGGTGGTTTCGTCCGTGGCACTTGGCGCTGCCGAGCGGGCCGCCGGGGCGGTCCAGTTGACGGGATTACTGGGGAAGGTGAGAGCTTCGCGGTACGCGCTCACTCCGTCCCACACCGCGGTGAAGCCGTGGCTGTTGTACGAGCCGGTGCCGCATGTTGCGGTGGTGCCGATTGTCAGTGATGCGGCACCGGTGAAGCTGTACTTGTAGCCCACGGCTTCACATAGAGCGCCGCTTTTGAACAACCGAGCCCGTACCCCGATGTCACCGGGTGCTACCTGCTGACCGAAGACCGAGTAGATCTTGGACTGCGCCGTTAGGTTCGGTGAGTTGATGATGGTGGAGGTGTTCAGAAACTGAACGCCGGCTCCGTTGCTGCCTGCCGGTCCGACCCATCCGGTGACCGTCTCCGCGTGCGCGGCACCGGGTACAGCGAGCGTCACAGCACCGAGTAGCGCGGTGATCGTCAAGGTCTTGCGAAGTGCGTGAATTTTCATTCTATGGAGCCTTTCGTGAGGGGTTCGGAGCTCAGCTTTGAGCGTTGACGTAGAAGCCGTCACCAGGCATGACCCGGTTTGTGCGGTAGAACTCGGCCATGAAAGTGCCTTGGTCGGTGTTTTCTGCAAGTGGAACCCACCTGACGGTTGATCCGTACCCTCCTTGTTCCGTGGACGCGAACGGGTACTCGTCGCACGAGGGGCTATCCATGTCAGTGGGTTTGTCTCCCAATAGGTTCAACCGCTGCAGAGACGAGGAGGGGCATGCCGCCTCTCGGTTCGCTGCGTTGTTTGCCGATGGACCGCGAACAAGTGGGTTTCCCGAACCGGGAATGCCTGACTCGTATGCTGCCTGACCATCCAGAATGGTTCCTGTGATTGTGGGGAACCGCGCGGCGGTGTACGTGACCGTGGGTATGAACGACGGGTTGACGCAGCCAGTGCCGTAGTTGACCGCCGTGGCGGCGTCGCACCTGATCTTTTGGTTGGTCGTGCGGGTCCGTCTCGGCTCGTCCAAGTCAGGCACGGGGGTATTGCCCTGATAGTCGAAACGCATTGTCGTTACATCGGTGTTGGAAGTTGCGTTGCCCTGGGTGTAGTGCTCCCATTGGTTGAAGGCGGTCGATCCGACTGCCATAGGGAACCTGAAAGGCGTCCACCCCTGGGAAGTATTGCCCGATCCCCTCAGCGCGATGAGCTCGAACTCGAAGATTCCGGGAACCGTCAGTTCGGGGTTGGTCGAGACGACGTTGGCGTACATCGTGATGACGGACTCTTTGGTGGGTGTTTGAACCGGTGAGCGAACATGCAAGATGATGTTCGTGAGCCAGCTGCCGATCGGGGTCAATGGCCCACTGGGAGGGTTGTACTGCACGTACTGAGTCACCGTTGCCTGGTACGTCTTGCAGGACTGGAATCGGGTGTCGCGGCAGTCGAGTGGGGGTGCTTGGCGAGCTCCAGGGCCGGCCTGTGTACTGCGGCTCTGCATCACCTGGTTGTAGATCGCCGCCGCTTCGGCGGGATCGGTCACTTCTCGGGAAGATCGGTCCTCGGTCAGCGGCTCACCGGTCGGAGTGCGCGGAATTTCTTCCGGTGGAACAGCTGGGATCGAGTCCGAACTTTGAGGTATGGGAACGTCGCCAGGTTCGGGACTGCTTGACGATTCAGGTACTCCGGATTCGAGCTGGCTAGCTTCTGGATCTGTAGGTGCTGGATCCACTGGTTGAGCATTGACGGCGACGTTGGGGCCGATTGCGAATGCAATCACAGCTACGCAAACGAATGCACGATGCGACCAGCGCGATCGAGGACGAGGTTGCAGTGTTTCTACACCTGAATTCTTCAACGGATTCCTCGTAATGCGTATGCCGATCGTTGCACGCGCACAGCGCTTTACAGCGCTGGACGACGTGATGCGATCGAGTAGCATGAACGCCCGATGGAGGGCGTGGAGGAGGCCCCGACTGCTACAAGGTACCTACCTCAGGCGCTGGTTGAGCGTGGATCAAACGCTATCAAGATCCGACATATCTGGCAACGAAACAGCTCATGCGGTCTGTGGTCGCAGAATCCACAGTATGGCGCGCGAGTCGTCGGCGAGGTCGATTGCCCTCGCCGTGACCGGGACCGACGCGTACTCGTCTGCATTGGTGAGAAGACGCAAGCTCAGTGCTTGTGTTGCACCCAGGGGCGCGGTCAGCAGTGCCTGTGCGGACGCCCTCGCGTTCTTTCTGTCCCCTGGATGAAGAACAGGCTTTCCGTCCGCAAGGTGGTCGGTTTGCCAGGCTATGTCCGACGGAGAGTCGCCGTACCAGTACAGGAGCCGGAGCGAGTCCGGATCTGCAATCGCGCGGTATTCATTGGGATCGCAAAGTGATTGAGCGACAAGCTCACCCATGTTGGCGGCGTCGCGATCGGAATGTTCGGGGTTGTTCGAGGGTCCGAGGTCGACGGACACGCCTCGAATGAACCGGCCGGAGTGTTCCGTGTCGTGGGCTGGATCGCCGTAGAAGTGTGCGGTGAACTGAATCTTGCGATGAAGGCCCGATGGGCGTCGTTCGATACCGATCTCTTGCAGCACGGTTCCGGTGCCACCCGACACCAACCGTGCCAGCACCGATGCTGTTGCGTCACCGAGGTCCAACTTCGCCAAGCCGTCCGGAATCGGTCGGACGAGATCGACCCCGAGCTGTGCCCATGACTGGGATTCGCTCACGATCGCGCTGCGCCGTGCGATACCTGCGTTCAAGTCCCAATGGAAGGCCCACGCCGAGGGTCGCCCGGTTGGCTCGGCGGAGCGGTGTGCGACCTGCACCCAGACTCCGTACACCACACCCGATTCGTCGTCTTTGATCGGGTCTACCGATACCTGACGCGATCCCGAAGCGACTCGGACAGGATCTGTGGACCGTACGGCTCGAGTGACCGCAGCGAGCACGACGTCACGATCGGACTCACGGATGAACGTCCTCAACGCCACACGGCTCTTGGCGCGGGCACCGACTGCCACCACAGTCGGGCGGCGCGGATCCATGACGTCAACGAGTAGCCAACTGTTAGGTGACGGCATTTGTGTGCCTTTTCCTAGCCTCATCGCTGCGCGTGGCACACCGAGTCCAGGTGCCCACGCAACTGTGCATCTGTGACCGAAGTGACCAAACCAACCAGCAGCTCACAATAATGGCGCTCAGAGTTCGAGGCAGCTGATTCGAGAGGTGTGATCGAGATTTCAGCAGTGATCGGACCGGCCGACTCGGCGAACTTTTTGACAGCCCTTCGGGACCGTTCGCGCATGGGACGCAATACTGCTCCCGTGACAAGTGACCGCAACTTCGACCCTGATTCCGACCATGGGCAGGCAGGATGACGCTGCCGAGCGGACAGCGCGCGTACCGCTACGACGGCTCTGACGACCTGATCTACGACACGGGAACCACGCCCGACGCCGCTGCGTCGAACTAGGCATGGACCCCATCGAACGCGCGGCCATCATCGACGAGGGCTACGACCCCGACGACCCGGCCGTGCGCGCTGACCTCGATCACGTCAGGCGTCTGCTCGCCGAACATCGCCACCTGACGGCCGACCCCGAACTCTCCCTCGACCACCTCGTGAACGCCGCCAGGGTTCGCGAACCAGGGCCAGCTGCGGGCGTACGCAGGTAGTTCGACATCGAACGTATGTTCGCATAGATTGAGGGCACTGATCCGTTCGGCGAAAGGTCGCACTCATGGCCGGTACCGCCGACACGATCCCCGACCTGACCAGCCTGGACAAGGCTGCACAGCTCGCCGCTCTTCGCCGCAGCATGGCCGCGATCCCCGGACGCCGCGACCACGCACCCACCGACTCCGACGACTCGCCCGCATTCGCCCCCTCGCAGCCGAACGCGCAGGCCGCCGCGACCGACGGCGATGAGCGAGCCCTGAGCGGCCCCGTGCGCTCACGAACCCTCAAAACCCTGCCGGTACCCATGCCGCTGTCGGAACTGCTCCCGCGCGGCGCGTTGGCCCGGGGAACGGCCCTGTCGATCACCGGTGCCGGATCGATTCTCGTCGGACTCGTCGCCACCGCCACCGCGGCCGGCCACCACGTCGCCCTGATCGGTCAACCCAAGTTCGGGCTCCTCGCCGTCCACGAACACGGCGGGGACTTGTCGAAGATCGCCCTGATCGACCCCGGCCAAGCAGACCCTCTCGACGCCTCAAATATCTGCATCGATGGGATCGATCTGGTCATCAGTACCGTCCACGGTCGCGACGTGCCGCCGACCCGTGCGCGTGCCCTGTTGGCCCGAAACCGTACTCACGCAGGGATATTCGTAATCACGGACGGTCGAATGCCTGGTCTCGATCTGACGATTTCCTCTCGGCCGGTCGGCTACGGGGGCATCGAGCAAGGCAGGGGCCGTATCCGCTCGATCACCGTCGAGACCACCGTTCACGGACGCGGAATCACCCAGCGCACAGGCCGTTACACCCTCACCGCACCCATGTTCGGCGAACACGGCTTACGTTGGACCCCCGCGGTCACCGACGCAGTCGCCGAACATGGGCCGCACCGATTGGCGGTCGCGCAATGACCCCCGACCTGTACGAGAACTGGCCCGTGAGCTTCGATCCCCCCACGCGCCGTATCGTCGATCCACCTCGGAGAGTCCTGGTCAACATAGCGCTCACCGTGGCAGGCTCGTCCGGAGGATCCTTCCGCGACGGGACGCCTCTCAAGGTCCGCTCGGAGGGGCTCGCGATGGATACAAAATCGCCCGGGCTGCTCCATGCGTGGGCGAAAACGGCTCGCGGACAGTGGATTTGCTGTCTGAGCTTCGACATACCGATCGGGAACGGCAAGGGATTCCTTCGCCTCCATCAACAGTGGTGCCCCGCAGAAGCTGCAACCCCCGTCAGCTGAAACATGCTCAATCGTCAAGATATGTTGACGGACAGAATGCGTCAAGATATCTTGACGTTATGGAATCGGAGAAGGTCCTCACCCCGACCGAGCTGACCGAACTCTACGTCCAATACAAGGACGCTCTCGTCGACGTCGACCTAGCCGAGATGGTGCACGAGCAGGGGCGCAAGGACGCCGGGACGTGGACCGCGAACGCCCAACGACGCATGGATGACGCGGTCTCCGATGTCGACGCACTCGAGATCAACGCCTTCCTCGCCTCGACGATGATCGCCGACCGCTACGCCATCATCGGACGCCTCCGCAGTCAGGAGCGACCCGTGCCGTGGTCGAAGATCGGCGAGATCCTCGGCATGAGCAAGCAAGCCGCACAGCAGTGGTACGACACCTACAATCTGCGCCCCCGCATCGAGAACCCCACCCGGCGCACCGACTCAGCGTGAGCCGCGGGCTCGATCATCCTGCGCTGTAGGCGATCCGAGTGTTTGCAGTAACGCCTCTCGGTACCCGCAACGAATCGGCTCCCCTGTGCATAGGTATCGAAATACGTTGCAGCGCTTGACTTTACAGTTTGAGACTGTAAGGTTAGGGGCATGGGAGAAACGCAACGAGAACTCACGGCAGTCACCTCCGAATACGGCGACGAACGCCCCGAACGCGGCCTGGGAGTGTCCATCCGACGGGGCGGCATCGAGGTCGAGTACATCGACGCGACCGGCATCGAGGAGCACGCACCGATGGACTGGACCCCGGGCGCGGCGCAGGTGCTGCTCGACCGCCGCGGATACGCGGTCACCGGTCGCTGGGTCGACATCAGCGCCCCCTGTGCAGAAGACCCGATCTGGGAACTACCCATCGCGAAGACCGCCGACCGCTGACCCTCGCTCGACCCTCCACCTGCGAACGGGCACCGGGCAGCTGATATTTGCCCGGTGCCTCACCGCCGCACTCTAACCAGGGAGACCGCCATCATGACCACCGCCACGGCTGCGCTATCTGCACCGACCTCGACCGGATACACCCTCGTCCACGCCGATCCCAACGAACTCGACATCAGCGCCAACGTCCGCACGGGCGTCGACATCACCGCAGCACCCGATTTCATCGCCTCCATCGCAGAACTCGGAGTCCTGCAATCTGTTTCGGCGGTCCGCCGCGCCGATGGGACCCTCTCGGTTCGCGACGGGCAACGCCGTATCCTCGCCGCCCGAGAGGTAGGCCTGACCTCCATTCCGGTGATGGTGCGTGACCAGAACGCCGACGAGCGTGCAGCAGACATCGAGCGCATCACCGAGCAGTTCAATACCAACGAACAGCGCGAAGACCTCACCAGTGGCCAACGCGCCGGTGCCGTTGCAGAGCTGCGCGATCTGGGACTGAGCGTGCAGAAGGTTTCGAGAGCACTGCACGTCCCCAAGGCCTACGTCGAAAAGGCCGGTCGAGCAGGACGATCCGAGCGCGCCCGCCGCCAGCTCGACGACCGTCAGCTCACCCTCGAAGGGGCCGCGATTCTGGCCGAGCTCGAAGACGCCGCACAGGCCGAGCCGTGGATCACCGATGCAATCGAGCAGATCTTCGACAACAGATTCGGCTTCGAGTACCGCCTGGCCACTCTCCAGCGCCGCATCGACGAGCGCGCCGAGACCACCGCTGCCGCAGCGGACTACACCGCACGCGGCTTCATCCTGCTCCACGACGAACCGTCCACCAGTGACGGCCAGTGGTACTCGCTGGTGGATCTGCGGACCGCAGACGGCGCGGCAGTCCCGGCCGATGCACCCGAGAAGGCACCACACCTGTGGCACATCCACGTCCACGAGACCGGCACCGTCTGGGTCGACAAGGCGACCCGCGAGGAAGTCGACGAGGACGACATCGACTTCGACACCGAGGGCGATGACGAGGCCGAAGCGTACGAGGAGCTGCGGCACGCCAACACGGTCGAGAAGGTGACCGCCTGGGGCCACGAGTTCTTCCTCCATCACGACAGCCGGACTGCGGCCGGCCTCGAACTCTCCCCCGAGAAGATCGCCGCCGCCGACACAGAGGGTGGTGGAGACGCTGCGGACGGGTTGACCCCGGCGCAGCGGAAAGCGGCCCGTGCCGAAGCCGAACGCATCGAGACCGAGCGGGCCGAACGCCGAAAGGTCAAGGCCCTCAACCGCGCCGGAGCGACCGCCACCGAGGCACGGCGTACGTTCCTCACCGGCCTGCTCTCACGCAAGGACGTCCCGAAGAACGCCACCAAGTGGATGGTGACCGTCCTGGCCACCCATGGTGATGTGTTCACCGAATCAAAGTGCTCGGAGCGGTACGCCGAGATCATGGGCTCCCCCCCTACGCGAGGTCACTCGAAAGGTCGACGGTGCCACCGCCGCCCGCGCCGAGGTGCTGCTCCTTGCTCGTGTGCTCACCGCGTTCGAGGCCCGACTCACCGGCCCCCAGGACGCCAAGGACTACTGGCGCTTCTCCTCCAAGCACTACCGAGGCATGGTCGGCATCGACAGTTACCTGACCTTCCTCGCCGACAGCGGGCACACCCTGACCCCGGTGGAACAGGCCGCGATCGGCAACATCACCGTCGACGCCGCCTACGCCGCCGTCGACGACGACGCCTGATCGAACCGCAACAAAAGGAAGGGCCCCGACCATCACCCGATGGCCGGGGCCCTTCCTGCTCGTCAAGAGATGTTGACGATCGACGGGTCGGTGGGTTCGCTCGTCACGGTCGGAGGTCGGTCCGTGCACCGCTCCCTGGCCGGTCGGTGATCCACTGCTCGATGTCCTCCCGCGCATACAGCGGCGTGCGCGAGAGGTGTCGCGCCGGTTTCGGGGCCTGTCCGCGTGCGACGTACGACGACCACGTCTTGGCCGATATGGCCTTGCCGGTCTTGTCTTCGATCAATGCCAGCACGTCGGCGGTGGTGAGTTCGTCAGGCATCGGATACTTCCTGGGTCGTAGTGGTCGATGCCCTGACCTTACAGGCTCCGACTGTAAGGATTCCCGGCTCCACGCCTTGCACCTTACAGGCTCAGACTGTAAGGTTGGGTCATGGCCACGACACGCACCGAATCACACCAATGTGACTGGCAGTCAACGCTGTTCGATGACTGCGCTTTGCCGGGTTGTGGCGCTCCAGTCGTTACGATGGGGGACGTGTGCCAGTCCTGCCGCGTGGCTTTCGGGGCCATGCTGACCGTGCGAACCGATGGTCCTGACCTCGACCCAGAGCAGGTCCGCGCCGCCCTCGCCGCCCGAGACGCGAGCACCCGTGAGCAGTACCGCGCACAGGCCGCGACCGTGGCTGCGGCGCAGGAGGTTTCGCTCCGCAAGCGCAACCAGATCTGCTGGCTCTGCGAAGAGCGGCGGACCTGCACCTCTACCGGCGGGCGCTGGGAATGCACCGACTGCCAGAGTCTGCCGTCCTGAACGCCTGCGCACAGCCCGCAACCGTTGCCGCTCACGACTTTCACCACCCGACCTTGGGAGCACATCCATGACCGCCACTCTCGCCGCGCCCACAACCGCACGCCGTCGCCTCACAGGAGTTGGAATGAAACTGATTTCGCTCGACACCCAGTTCGGCGGAACGGTGGTCGACATTCTCGGCTACCGCACTGCTCCCGCAGGCCGCGTCGAGGTCACCGCCATCCTCGACGCCCCCGGTGCCTGGTACAGCCGCACCTACCCCGTCGTCCTCGATGCCAGCGACGTCCGGCTTTCCCTCGCCCTGCAGTCCCTCACCCGTCCCGAGCTGGGCGTGCGGTGATGACCGAGACCGCAGGCCAGATCGACATCTTCGAGGTGCTCGCCGCCGCCGAGCTGGACGAACGGAACAACCGCATCCAGCGGCACGGCATCCAGACCTTGTTCGCCAGCCCGACCCGAGGGGTGGCAGCTCGCGTCGCCGAATTCGAGACCTGGGCGACCACCTGGGGGCGACACGACTCGACCGCCGCCTCCCACGCGTTCCGCCCGGGAATTTGCGACCCGTCCACACCCACCGACACCTGCCAACCCACCTGCATTGCAGCAGACCTCGACTGCTGCTGCCCGGACACGAGCAGGGACGCTCTATGTGAGTGCGTCGGCGGCGATGTCTACCGCGGCGCGTGCACCGGCTGCCAGTGGGAAGGGGAGAACCGCGCCGACGAACACGAAGCAGTCTGCGACGCCCTCGATCACGCCCACCCCGGGTGGATCGACGACCTCCCGATCGTGATCCCCGAACGCAGGCCGTCGCAGAAGGACCAGGTGTGGACAGCGAAGGTCATCGACCTCGTCGGGGAACGCCCCACCGGATGGCCCGTCATCACCCGACGCGGGGACACCATCGGCCTGCGCTCGGTCCCGCACCGCTCGCCGTGGGGTGGCTACGACGTCGCCGCCGCCTCAGCCAACACGCACGTCGCCCGCCACCCTTGATCCCTCGATCCGACCACGCCGGAACGCATTGTCGTGCTGGCATGATCGAAAAATGACCCGACGAACCATCACCATCGAAGTAGACATCCCCGGCACCCCGGCGCAAGCGCCGATGCCCGACGGTGCCACCGAGCACGATGACCGGTATGCAGATCTCGCGAACGCCGTATGGATGCTCCTACAGGCCGGATCGTTCTCCTTCCTCGTCAAGCCCGACACCAAAGCCGACGCCGACCACCTCAACAAACGGTGGAGCAACTACAACGCCGACGAGTCCGGCATGTGGCATTTCTGATCGGCTGAGGGCGTGAACGGACGGCAACGAAGAGCTACCGCGCCGCCGACCAACATCCACCCACGCATCCGTACCCCGACTGACGCCGCCGTAGAGCAAGAGCTCCGGCGGCGTTTCGCATGTCTCGATCACGGCGTCGCACCAGTAGACGGGCGACAGCACCATAACCGAAATGTGAAAGGAACTGTTCCCCGTCGCTTTCTCGTATTCCTCTCCGTTGTCCTGCCGATAAGGGGCCGAAACCAACGTGTTTCGATCTGCTAGGAAATCAAGAATCTATTGTGCGCCAACATATTCGAGTGAAACTATCTCGCTTTATCTATGGCTAATTGGGGCAATGTGGGATAAAATTGAACCATCGGAAAAATTCCCTCGAGGAGTGAGCTATGTCGATCACTGTGTACACGAAACCCGAATGCAACAACTGCGATCAAACAAAACGACGCCTGAACAAGCACGGGATCGAATACACGACCGTCGATGTCACCGAAGATGCAGCGGCGCGCGAGTTCGTCACCGACGGACTCGGCTACCGGCAGATGCCCGTCGTGGTCGTCGACGAGAACACCCACTGGTCCGGCTTCCGGATCGACGCCCTGGACAGGCTCGCCGCCGCCTGACCGACCACTCCGTTGACCCTGTTCGAGATTGACCTGCGAGAACGAGCCCGACGATGACGCCACTGAGCGCAGTTCCACCGCCCGACGAGCCCGAGCGTGTCGTTCGCAGCCTCGCCGCTGTTGTCGACGACACTGCCGTCGACAACGAGACAGCTCACGAGCCGTCCACCGACCCCGAGGCACTGCTGCTGTGCGCCCTGATGTGGAGCGCCCACACCGGGGGAGTGTCCGCCGAAGATCTGCGCATCACCGCGATCGTGACCGCCGACGACTTCGACGACGTCGCGTACCGGCGAATGTTCGTCGTGATCGCCGGTCTCGCCCTGGCCGGCGAACCCTACGACCCGGCGAGTGTCACCGCAGCCTTCATGCGATCCGGATCCGGCGGAGCCAAGGACGCGCCCCTGCGTCGCCGCTTGAACGAGGTCATCACCGCCGGGGCAGACGGCTTCACCGCCGTCCACTACGCCGACATCGTGCTCTCGCAGTCCTACCGGCGCAGTTACCGGACCGTGGCAGCGGCCATCGTCCATGCCGCCGAGGAGCTTCCGGAGGAGTACCTGTTCGATCACCTCGTGGAGCACGGGCGCGCTCAACGCGCACTGTGGCGGCGGCTCAACACGTTTCGGGCAGGGCAGTGACCCTCGACAGTCCCCGCGCCCGCACCGGCCCCCGTAACGAACGAGACACCCGCGGTGTCGATTCACACGGGCACGAGGTGGAGTCCCCGGTCGGGGCGTATCTGTGGTGGTGCGGACACGTCGGAGCCGACGCACACGACCTCGATGCGCTGCAGGAGTGGGACTACCTCCACGCCGACGAGACGACCGACGCCGAGCGCCGCACCCTGACCGCATGGGCACTGGCGGCCGGAATCTTCGGTGCACCAGGCACCGCGCCGCACCCGCAGCGCTGACCGCGCGCCCAACCCGGCCCGAACGAGAAAGGCACCCACACCGGCTGTGTGGGTGCCTTTCTCGCGTGTACGGCCGAGCTGAGCCAGGCGGGCGGTGTCAGTGGCGATCGCAGATCCGGACCTCGTCGCCGAAGTCGATGTCGTAGTCGGCCAGATACGGCGCATCGGGGTCACCGCTGGATGTGTATCGCGGGTAGAGGCCCTTCTGCTGTTCGGTCTGAAGAACGACCACGCGTACGCGGCCGGGCGTGATGTGGATTTCGCGGAGTACGCCGGTCATCGGTTCGTTCCACAGCACCGCCTCGAACGCCAGGACCGCGCCGAGGTCGCCGCCGTCGAGCCGGAACGCAGGCTTTCCGTCGCCGAGCGCGTCGGAGCGCTGCGAGGGCCGAGGTAGTCGGTGCCGCCCTTCCCTCCTCTGCGGTGGGAGCTGGTGGTCGGTGGTCACCCGAGACCGTGATCGGCCGACCGCGATATCGCCGCTGTGTGTGTCGGGGCAGGGGCGGTGTGCAGCGTGGACGAAGTGGCCCGTGCAGCTCCGGACGAGCGTCCGGTCGGGGGAGTAACCAACCCGCGCGGACGCGTCGACGCACGGTCGACCTCGACCGAGACCGAAGTGGACGGAGCCGAAGTCGATGCAGCTGCAGAGCTGTCCGGACGCGCGGCCGGCCTCGATCGAGCTCGCAGATCGTCGAGGTCGGCGGCGAGTGCGGTGATGTGTTCGGCGTCGGCGACCGGATCGAGGACGGACAGGTTCGCGCGCAGGTTCCGTACCTGCACGGACCGCTCGGCGGCGATGCGGTCGGTGTCGGAGACGTCCGCGTCGTGGGTCACGCGCAGCACCGTGTCGTTGCGCATCGGTTCGATGGTGCCGCCGAGGTCGGCCGCGAGCTGCTCGGCGATGCGGTGTGCGTCTTCGGGGGTGTACGCGCCGACGTCGGTGCGCGAGTTAGGGATCGGGCCGGGCCGGGTGGAGTACACCTCCACGTCGAGAACCGCGACGGCGTCGGGACCGTCGACCGCCGAGTCGGGTAACGGGGGTGACGTTTCGACGACAGCGGCCACGGCGGCGGTCACCGCGCGTGGTGCGGGGATGACGGTACGTCGCGCGCCGGAGGCGTAGGCGGGGAGCGCGGTCAGTTCGGCGGCGAGTTCGCCGGGGGTGCCGATGAACTCGACATCACGGCGTGAGGTTCCCTCGCCGACTGCGTCGATGACGACGGAGACAGTGTCGACTTCGCGGGTGTCCGACAGTGCTGCTGCTTGGGTGAGGGCGAACTGTCCGGCGGAGCGGGAGGTGTAGAACGCGCTGGCTGTGTCAACCCGATCTGGGACCACGATGACGGCCTGACTGGGACCCACCTGGCACCGGCTAATCACGCCCTTGGTCTCGGTGGTCACTGCCGAGTGGCGAGGGCTATAGGTATCTGCAGACCTGATCGGGGCTACAGGTTTCGGGCTCTGGGAGGGCTGCATCGTCGCGGAGCGCAGCCACGTTGTCGCGAAGTGTTGTGAGGTCGGCGATCTGCGCGTCGATGTCGGCAAGGCGCGCGTCCAGCAGGTCACGTACGTGGCCGCAGGGAGCTTGGCCGTGGTCGCGGATGTCGAGGATCTGCTTGATCTGGGCGAGGGTGAGCCCGGCCGCTTGGCCGCGGTGGACGAAGTCGATCCGGCTGACCGCGTCGGGGGTGTAGTCGCGGTAGCCGGCCGGTGTGCGTTCGGCCGGGGGCAGCAGCCCTTGCTCTTCGTAGAACCGCAGAGTCTTGGTGGTCGTGCCTGCCGCCTCGGCGAGTTCTCCGATCCGCATCCCGGCCTCCATCGTGTCGCAGGTCTCGCTTGACCTTCCCCTTTACTGGAAGGTCCAGTATCGCTGCATCAGGAGCGTTTCCCAACAGTTCTGGGAGGAATCGGGATGCAGACCAGGTACGACCTCGCGATCATCGGATCCGGCGGCGGTGCGTTCGCGGCGGCCATTCGTGCGACCTCTCTGGGCAAGTCGGTGGTGATGGTCGAGCGTGGCACGTTCGGCGGCACGTGTGTGAACACCGGCTGCGTGCCGTCGAAGGCACTGATCGCAGCCGCGGAGGCCCGGCACGTGGCCGCGGACGCGCCGACCCGGTTCCCGGGCATCGCCAGCGTCGCGGGCGCGGTGGACATGCCGGCCCTGATCGGCGGAAAGCAGGATCTCGTCGAGGCCCTGCGGGGTGAGAAGTACGTCGACGTCGCCGACTCCTACGGTTGGCAGGTCCGCCGCGGCAACGCCGCGTTCGCCGGCACTCCGGATTCGCCCCTGCTCGAGGTCGCCGCGGCGGATGGCAGCGTCGAGACCATCGAGGCAGCGCAGTACCTGGTGGCCACCGGGTCCCGTCCCTGGGCCCCGCCGATCCAAGGGTTGGAGGAGGCCGGGTACCTGACCTCGACTACGGCGATGGAGTTGACCGAGGTCCCCGACTCGCTGCTGGTGCTCGGTGGTGGCTACGTGGCCCTGGAGCAGGCGCAGCTGTTCGCCCGGCTCGGGTCGACGGTGACCCTGCTGGTTCGGTCCCGGCTCGCGTCGAAGGAGGAGTCGGAGGTCTCCAAGGCGCTGCAGGAGGTCTTCGCCGATGAGGGCATCCGGGTGGTCCGCCGAGCGGTCCCGACCCGCGTGACCCGCGACGCCGCCACCGGCCAGGTGGTGGTGACCGCGGACGTCTCCGGTGGCGCGCAGGAGTTCCGCGCCGACGAGGTTCTGGTCGCTCTCGGCCGCCGACCGGTGACCGACGGGCTCAACCTCGACGCGGTCGAGGTGAAGACTGGCGAGGTCGGCGAGATCGTGGTCACCGACCAGCTGCAGTCCTCCAACCCGCGGATCTGGGCGGCCGGTGACGTGACCGGGCACCCCGAGTTCGTCTATGTCGCCGCCCACCACGGCACCGTGGTCGCCGAGAACGCCTTCACCGACGCCGAGCGGTCGGTGGACTACATGCGGCTGCCCCGGGTCACGTTCACCAGTCCCGCGATCGGCGCAGTCGGGATGACTGAGGCCCAAGTCCTCGCGGCCGGGATCCGCTGCGACTGCCGGGTGCTCCCGCTGGAATACGTGCCGCGAACGCTGGTCAACCGGGACACCCGCGGCTTCATCAAGATGGTCGCCAACGCCGACACCGGCGAGATCCTCGGCCTGACCGCGGTCGCCAAGGACGCCGGCGAACTGGCCGCCGCGGGCGTCCACATCATCGGCAAGACCATCGCCGAGGTCGCCGACGCCTGGGCGCCTTACCTGACCATGACCGAGGGCATCCGGATCGTCGCGAAGGCCTTCACCACCGACGTCTCCAAGCTCTCCTGCTGCGCCTGACCCGCACCCACCCCACTCAACGAAGGAGGCATCCGCGATGTCGGACCTCAGCACCCAACTGCCCCAACGACTCACCCGACCCGAGGAGACCGGCCTTGACGCCGGCCTGCTGATCCCGCTGCTGCGGCTGCTCGTCGACGGCGACCCCGTCACCGTCGAGCAACTCGCCGCGGCTGCGAGCCGCACCCTCGATGACGTACGGCGCGGTCTCGCGGCGGTGCCGGACACCGAGTACGACGATCAGGGCCGGATCATCGGCCAGGGCCTCACCCTGCGCCCCACCCCGCACCGGTTCACCGTGGCCGGTGAGGAGCTCTACACCTGGTGTGCGCTGGACACGCTGATCTTCCCCGCCCTGCTGGACCGCCCGGCAAAGGTGGAGTCGGCCTCCCCGGTCAGCGGCGAGCCGGTTCGGGTCAACGTCGACCCCACAGAAGGTGCAACCAGCGTCGATCCGCCCACCGCGGTGGTGTCGCTGGTGAACCCGGAGCAGATCACCTCGATCCGTTCCTCCTTCTGCAACCAGGTGCACTACTTCACCTCCCCCGAGGACGCCGCGGGCTGGCTGGCCGAGCACCCCGGCGCGGAGGTGGTCCCGGTGGCCGAGGCGTGCCGGATCGGGGCCGCCCTCGCCACCGGCCTGCTCAACCGCCTCCAGGCGCCCGCCGCGGCCGACGACAGCCACAGCTGCTGCTGACCCATACCCACTGAAGGGAATGAGAACACCGATGATGTCCAACCACGACGATCGCCCGGGAGGCAGCGGCCTGCTCCTCGGAGCCGGCGCCGCGCTGCTCATGGTCGCCTGTTGCGCCTTGCTCCCCATCCTCATCGCCGGTGGCGCGATCGCCGGTATCGGCGCGTTCCTCCGCAACCCGTGGGTCATCGGCGCCGGGATCGCCCTGGCGATCCTCGCGCTGATTGCCATCTCCCGCCGCGGCGGCGGCACCGCCGGCCACGGCTGCTGCCCGCCCATGCCCACCAACGAAAACGTCGACCCGAAGGACGAGCAGAACCGATGAGAATCACCCGCCGCCACCACGCCGCGCTCTCGATCGCCGCCGTACTCGCCGCCGGATCGCTGACCCTGACCGCCTGCGGCAACAGTGCCGACCCCGCGACCGCCGGTTCCGGTTCACCCGCCACCGTGACCAGCGTCGATGGCCAGCAGATCAGCCTGCCCGCCAACGGGAAGCCCACCGCGGTGTTCTTCTTCTCCGTCGGGTGCGGCGAATGCGTCAACGGCGTCCGGTCCCTCGGCGAGGCCGCCACCACCGCCGAGAACGCCGGCACCGTGGCAAGCTTCCTCGCCGTCGACATGGACCCCGGCGAATCCAAGGCCCTGATCGGCGACTTCATGGAGTCCGTCGACGCCGAACACGTACCGGCCGCAATCGACGATGGCGCGGCACTCTCCCGGCGATTCGAGGTGGCCGCTCTGTCCACCCTGATCGTCGTCGACGCCGACGGCACGGTGACCTTCCGCGCCACCGACCCCGACGCCGCGACGATCACCGCCGAACTGGCAAAGGCCGGAGCCTGACCCATGGGCGGACTGCTCACCCTCGCCTTCGCGGCCGGCATGGTCGCGCCCGTGAACCCGTGCGGGTTCGCGCTACTCCCGGCCTGGATCACCCACACCCTCGGCGACACCGATGCCTCAACGGTCCCGGTGCGGCTGCTGCGGGCGCTGCGGGCCGGTCTCGTGTTGGCGGTGGGGTTCGCCGGCACCCTCGCGGCAGCTGGCCTGGTAGTCAGCGCCGGCGCCCGAGGGCTGATTCGCGCCGCGCCGTCGCTTGGCCTGGCCGTCGGCATCCTGCTGGTGGTTCTCGGCCTGTGGATGCTAGCCGGACGCTCGGTCTCGGTGCGGGTGCCTCGGATCCCCGGCCGGGCAGCCGCGGGACTCCCACCCACTGCCCGGATGGCTGCGTTTGGGGTCGGCTACGCGCTGGCTTCGCTGTCGTGCACGTTCGGGGTGATCCTCGCGGTCATCGCGCAGGCGCAGGCCACCTACAGCTATGCCGGGCTCCTGCTCGTCTTCGGTGTCTACGCTGCTGGCTCGGCGACCGTCCTGCTGCTGCTCGCCCTGGCCACCGCCGCGGCAGGCAGCGGACTCACCCGCCACGTCGCGCGATTGGCCCGCCATGGCCCACGGGTCACCGCTGTCGTCCTGCTGCTCACCGGCGCCTATCTGGCCTGGTACTGGTACCCGGCGGCCACCAGCGACGCCCCGGTCGCCGCGGGCCGTGGTGGCGGACTCACTGACGTCTCCGCGGTGGTCTCCAGCTGGATCCAGACACGGGCGACACTCATCGGCGCGCTCGCTGCCGCGTCTGCGCTGGTAGTGCTGGCGCTCGGGGTTCTCCAGCGACGCCGCCGGATCCTTCGGGGGCGCCCGATGACCACGCGGGACAGCACGCAGTGACAGCCCACCGGGTGCGGCGTGCGCACGAAACAGGCTCGGTTGATTGCGTCACCGCGACGCGTTCCCTGACCGGGTCGACGCCAGCCGGTAGGAGTCGGTACCAGTTTCGATGATGTTGCCGCCGAAGGTGAGGCGGTCGACGATGGCCGCGCACAGGCGCGGGTCCGTGAAGGTCTTGGTCCAGCCGGCGAAGCCCTCGTTGGACGCGATTGCCACGCTGCCTCAAGGTCGGCGCGGAGCATGTCGTCGATGGCCGACTTGAACGGATCCAACCGGGGCGAGGAACGCACCGGGGTCTTCCGCGGCGGTGGTTCCGCGGACGTGAGGGCCCGGCGAACGGTGCCGCGTCCGACTTGGTGCTTGCGTGCGAGCGCTCGGATCGACATGCCCTCGACCCGGGCGTCCCGACGGATCGCAGCGAACAGTTCCACACGCACCCTCATCCCGAAACCCACTTCCGGTGCCGCGAGGACCGCTGGATGCGGGTCCTCCTGACGCCACGGAAGTGGGTCCAGATCAAGCCGTCACGACGCCACGCCGAAGCCCGGGTGGGTCCCGAATCAGACCGTCACACTGGTCCCGAATCAGACTGTCACCGCCAACGCGCCGCGGTAGTGCACGAAACCGGGGTCGCCGTTGCGGTCGAGGGAGGCTACTTCGACGTTGAATTCGGGCTGGCTCATGGCAAGTGGTCCTTCGAGGTGTGGGTGTGCGCCCGCACGCGGAGAAGATGTGTCGCGCGTGCTCACGGGCGCACTGGGGATCCGCGACCGGTGCCGGTGCGCGGGTTGTGCGAGGGCAGCAGTGTTCAGTGCGCGGGCGCAGTCGAGGACTGCGTTTCGGTCGATATGTCGGGTGCAGGCGACGAGGCGGCGTCATCGTGGTGTCGGTCCGGTGCCGCGGCGGTGTTCTCGGCACCGACTCGGCGGCGCGGCGTACCGCGACCGGTGGCGCGTTTCGCTGACGCCTTGGATGCTTTCTTGCCGGTCGGCGGTGTCGGAGCGGTCAGTCCACTTCCGGTGAGTTCGGCAACCGTCCACCCGGCATCGATCGCTTCTTTGTACGCGGCGGCGTGTTCGGCGTTCGCGTGTTCAGCGGCGCGAGTGGCCTCGGCGACCTTTTCGCGCGCATCAGCGGATGCCTGGGCAGCGTCGAAAAGGGACTCGATGTATTTGGTGCGGTTTTCTATCGCGGCGCGTGCGCGCGCGATGACGGTGTCTTTGTCGACAGCGGGAGAGACAGACATGGTGAGGGCCTTCCAGTTTCGGTGCGCGGAAATCCCCACCGGACAGGTACCGATCGGTTCAGCTCGCAGCGCCGTGAAGGCGTAGTGCGGGGTGAATCGGTACGGGTGGGGCGCGCTCGAACGTGACCCTCATCGACGCTCGAACATTGCAAAGTGTAGATCATTCGGCTGTCCACTGGCCGCCCAGCCGAACACATTCGTCGATTGATCGAACGCTTCTACTGGCGCGCCGGACAAGCAGCAAACCAAGACATGTAACGCTCGATGCTTTTACAAAGAAAAAGTGTCGATGGCGCTCGCCCGAAGCGCATCAGACGCTAGGAGACGCTATGTCATCGCCGCATTCTCGAATCGCTACGTCAGCCGTGTTGTTCTGCGCCGCGCTCGTGGCTTTGGCGGGATGCTCGTCAGGTGACGCAGCGGACAGTGCGTCGCCTACCAGTACGTCCAGCTCGGTGACGACTGAGTCTGCTGCCACGAAGCCCAACCGGCAATCCGCGACGACGACTACGACCCCTTACTCAGTTCCCCGGTCTTCAGATCGCAGCGCGCCCATCGCCGCGGAGGTCGTCGAGAGCGGGTGGTCACTGAACGAGAGCGGCACCCAAGTTTCCTACGGCGTCCGTGTCCGTAATGCCGGCCCAGCAGCCTCGTTCCCGTCCGTTACTGTGACGGCGCTGGACGCGGATGGTGTTCCCCTCGAGACCAAGAAGAGCGAGCTCGGAAGTTACGTTGCCGCCGGCGCTGATTCCTACATCGGAGGGACTCTCATAAATTCAGCCGACATTGCTGATCTCCAGATCACGACCGATCCAGGGCAGAGCCTCAATCGCTCTCAACAACCCGTCGTGGTCACCGGCGAAGCGACGATCAGTGGCTCCGGGTACTCACCTCGCATTGTCTTGACAGCCCAGTCGAATAGCTCGGAACCTGTTGATTCACCCGCCAGGATTGACATGGTCTTCCGGGACGACAGTGGTGCGATCGTTGGCGGCACCTGGGCGTATACGCAGAGCGACATTCCCGTGGGCGGCACCTTGAAGGAAGCGCCCTCCATCTCGGGATTTGCGCCCTCCGATTCGACCTCGGTCGAGGTCACCATCTCTGAGTGACGGCCTGGACGTAGGGAGTTCGCGTAGCGCGGAAGTTCGACGCGCTTCCGCTCAGTTCTGAACGTAACTGTTGTATTCGGGGCAATATGCAAGTACGGCAAGACCGACAAAGTCGTTGGCTTCTGTTCGTGTGTATCCGCCGGACCGTTGTGCAATTTCTGAGGCAGCCAAGATTGCGTTCGCGGGGTTTGCCGAGTTGTCGATGGTGCGACACGTTGTCTTCGCCACCGACACCGCTTGTGCGGGTGAGGAGTAGTCGACCCCGAGGTCGGTGAGACTCTGCGCGAATGCGGCATCGATGGACGAGGCTCTGGTGGTCGATTGCCGTGAGGTGGTCGGTGACGCCGTTCGAGGAGTAGCCGCAGATGTGGGGGCGGTCGACATCGTTGTGACGACTGTTCGAGCCGGGGCAGCCGTTGCTTGCTGCGGCTCGGAATCTTGGCGTGGGTAAAAGATCACGAGTGAAATTACTGCGGCGACCGCGACTGCCAGTACCGGACCGATCAGGGGTTTTGTCCGGCTTCGACGTCGACCCGATTTCGTTGACCGAGTTGCCTCGGTGGGGCTTGTGTGGATGTTGGGCTGTGCGGCGGCTGTCGGGGGCGTGTCTGTCAACGATGGTGTGTCATTTTGTTCCGACACCCAGGACTGCCAGATCGACTCCGAGGCCGAAGCGTGGAGTGCTGCATCCAAGTAGGGGTCCGGAGTCGCGTTCATTCCGGCCGACTTCTTGTGGAGTTCGGGAACAATGACTCGTGCTTCTGTGAGTCCTTCTTCGGCGGACACGCGCATGAGCAGGGTGCGTTCGATGGTGCTGTGGGCATCACTACCCAACGCTGCGACTGTGAACTCTATCGAGCCACGATCGTTCCCATCTGGATACAGGACAACGGAACGTATGTGCCGGAACGGTATTACGAAGTCGCCGTGCTGCGGAGCGTCGCGGGTCTGGCAGAAGAGCCTTACCTCACGTTCGTCGACAATCATGCCGCCATCGACCGTCACGAATGCGTATTCACCATCGTCAGTGACGTTTTCTTCGGACACCTGCGTCCTTTGCTGTTCGACGCTCTCGCGGGCGAGGCGCTGTATCCGGTTGGGCGGAACACCCTTTAGTCGTGTGCAGCGCACCCGCTGTTACGTCGCGTGTACTCCACGCGCGGGCACGATCGGTGAGCATGAGTGCAAACCGTTGGTGCAACGGCTGCACTGTGCGCAACGCAATTGCTTGAAGCGGCGTCGGGGGCGACGCGTGTGCGGTCAGTAATAGTCGTTGCCGTATGGGTCGCGGTGGTACCCGCGTCGGGGTCTGCGGTCGGCAACACCGCTCGCACCGCCGAGCGCGAACAAGGGAAGCATGAACAGCATCACCGCGATGAACGCGCCGATCACCGCGATGAATGTGGAGAACACGACAGCGAGAACGACGAGGTACGCGCCGACACCGATGACGGTGAGAATGTTCGCCACGAACCCCTTCCATCCGGGATCGTTCTCGCCGAGGTACCGCACGTACCAGATCAGGAATCCGGCACCGGCGACAGCGAGTAGGGGGAGCGGTCCGACGTCGTCGGTGAAGAGCGAGGAGAGCGTCATCTCGTAAGTCCTTTTCGTTGAGGACTGCTCTCACCGGTGCGGTGCAGCGGCCCGAAGCCTTGATGGATCTATCTCTACCGGTCGCCACCGACAACGTTTGTCGGTGGTCGTGTCAGAACAGTGTTGGTGGTGCTTGTGCGTCGAAGCTGTATCCGGCGAGGGCGGCGCGCAGTCGGTCGGCGTCGTAGCCGTCGCGGAGTGCATCGCGGATTGCTACGGCTCGTCCGTATCGTCCGCGTGGATCGCCGCCTGCGGGTGTCGGGCCGATGTGGCGTCCGGTTGCAACGGCGTGTGCAAGGTTCGTCGATTGGGTGCCGCGTTTGAGGTGGCCGTCATCGACTCGCACACAAAGGGTTTCGTCGCAATCGTGCTCGCCGACGATCCCGTCTCCGAGGTCGCCGTGCGCGAGCAACAGTGCGAACCGGTGTGCCGACAGCGTTCGTGGTGTGTCGCCGTCGGTGAAGGTGAAGCGCCCGTACCCGTCCGGACAGCTGACGGCCGATCGCCACAGCCAGCACGTCGGAGTGATGACCACTTTCGTCCAGAACCGTGCCACGGTCTTGGCGGTCAACGGTCCCTGCAACGGACGCCACGACCGACGAACCGACATCTCCGGTTCGACGACGGCGTCCCCGCCGAACAGTGCCAGTTGCGTCGTCGCGGTCACGGTCAGCGTCCCGATAAGTGGTGACCGTCGGCGAGGTGTCGACGCCGCGCGTTCCGCAGCACAACGAACGCAACGGAGGACGCGTCGGCAAAGGTCGATGTCGTATTTGATCCTCCGGCCACGAGTTCGATCGTCGGGGCGTGGAAGTCACGAAAACGCGCGTCGGGAACGAACGGTTGCGCGGGTGCCTCGCGCCCACCGAATCGGATGCCAGCTCGCTCCATGAACCCTCGGGTGTCGCGGAAGGAGATCGCGGGCAGCCACATTCCGGACCCCTGCACCGCCGACGCGTAGGCGAGGTCGGCGTTGATCATCACCGCTCCCAGGTGTGCCGATTGCAGCAGAGACAGCACCGACGGAGTGACGCCGAGTTGGTGTCCCAGAGCGGTGCTAAACAAGTCGGTTGCGGTCTCGACGCCGATCTTGTCCGACACGCGGATGCGTGCGTTGTCGGTGTAGACCGCGTACGTCCCGTGACTGTCGAAGTCAGGCTCGAGCCACACCAGCGCCGCGCTGCGTTGCACGACCGACGCGGGTTCGGCGATCACAGTGCCCGTCGCGGCGGCGACAGGTGATGCGAGGTGCGGGTGCAGCAGTGCGACCCAGTCGGCGGCGGACTGACGCTGCGGGCCGAGTGTGAACTCCGCGTCCAGGCGTGCCTCGGTGTGCACGCGCACCCGGCCGGTGTCGTCGACATGGATATTCGGAACGGTGCCGTCGCTGCTCCAGGCGAGCACGTTCGGATCCGTGTCCGGTGTGTGGGGAGCGGGGTAGCCCGCGTCGGTCAATGCCGCCACCAGTTCTCCGGTGTAGACGCTCATCTGTGTTCTCCGTTCGTGTCGTCGGCCGGTGCCGCGACGGTGTCCGGGGACGAGCCGGTGCCGGTGTCGGAGTCGTCCGAGGAGTCGGTGTCGCTGAGCAGGGCCAGAAGTTTGCGTGCTTCCCCGGTCGTGATCTGGGTCAGTGTCGCGGCGGCGGCGAGTGTTCCTTCGCGGGCGCGGATGTCGTCGAGCGCCCGAGCCATTGCGAGTTTCGCGGCGTCGATCTGCTCGGCGGCGGTGAAGAACGCCGTCAGCGACGCCATGTTCGCCGCGTCCCGGCGCTGACGATCCGCGAGCACCTTCTGTTGCGCCGCACGCGCCCGAGCACGCGCAGTCATCCGAACCTGTGTCGACGCCATGCGGCCAACCATAGCCCCAGACCCCGTCAATCTCACAGATCCTGACACAACCTCCCGCCATATCACCGATCCACCACAACCGAAACCCCAGTTCACAATCAGCTACTTCCACTGCCACCGAATACCGATTCACAGCCAAAACCAACCCACACACCTCATGCACTATGGAGCGGCGCGCGTTTTCGCTGGTACAGTCCGCGTTTGTGATGGGTCTGCACAAGCTGACCGCTGGGGACGGGTACGAGTACCTGACCCGGCAGGTTGCGGCTGCCGATTCCACCGAGCGTGGGGCCTCCTCACTGGCTGATTACTACTCCGAAAAAGGCGAGTCACCGGGCCGTTGGGCCGGGGCCGGCCTCGCTGGTCTGGGGTCGGTCGCGGCCGGCCAGCAGGTGTCCGAGGCGCAGATGAAGGCCCTGTTCGGTGAAGGGCTGCACCCGAATGCGGACCTGATGTTCGAGCTGGCGCTCGCCCAAGGGGCGTCCCAGGCCGACGCCGCCCGGTCGGCGAAACTGGGCCGGGCGTTCAAGATCGACTCCGGCGCGACCGCGTATCGGGTGGCGTGCGCGGAGGCGTTCGTGGCGCACAATCTCGCACGCGGGCAGAAGTGGAACGCGGCGATCGACGACGCCGACCGCGCGCGGATCCGCACCGATGTCGGATCGAAGATGTTCGCAAAGGAGTACGGACGCGCGCCGGCGGACGAACGGGAACTGTCCGGGTGGGTAGCGAAGGTCGGACGGCAGAAATCCAGCGCTGTAGCCGGTTTCGACTTGACGTTCACACCGGTGAAATCGGTGTCGGCATTGTGGGCCGTCGCCCCGCGCGAGGTCGCGGAACAGATCGAAGCTGCACACGAGTCCGCGATCGCCGCCGCGGTGACGTACCTGGAGAAGCACGCTTGCTTCACCCGCGTCGGGACCGGGGGAGTGGCGCAGGTCGACGGCAACGGTTTGATTGCCGCACAGTTCACACACCGCGATTCACGCGCGGGTGATCCGAACCTGCACACCCACGTCGCGATCAGCAACAAGGTCGCCGCGACGATGCCTGACGGCACGACCAAGTGGCTCGCACTCGACGGGGCCGCGTTGTACCGCAACAATGTTCCCGCCTCCGAGGTCTACAACACCGTCCTCGAAGCGCAGTTGCGTGAACGCGTCGGCGTCCGGTTCACCGAGCGAGCGTCGACCGATCGCAGCAAGCGTCGGGTCCGCGAGATCGACGGCATGGACGAACGTCTCGCCGAGCGGTGGTCCTCGCGTAGCGCCGCGATCAGACTCCGCACCGCCGAACTTGCGCGCGCCTTCCAGGCCGATCACGGACGTGAACCGACCGCCATCGAAGCGATCTCCCTCGCCCAGCAAGCGACGTTGGAAACCCGTGCTGCCAAGCACGAACCGGTCTCGCACGCCGACCAACGCAGCGGCTGGCGAGCCGAAGCGATCGAGATCCTTGGCTCACAGAAGGCGTTGTCGGAACTGGTCTCCTCGATCACCGCGCACACCGCCGCCGAAGCGAGGACGGACTTCGATCACGCCTGGGTGCGCGAGACCGCCGAACGCTCACTCGACATCGTCTCGCGGAAACGATCACGGTTCCTACGGCACAACATTCGCGCCGAAGTCGTGCGGCAAGTACGCACTTTCGACCCACCGGCCGAGCGCATCGACGCACTCGTCGACGCGGTCACCGACCTCGCGTGCGGGGACGAGTTGTCGATCGACCTCTCCGGTGCCGCCGACACCGACCCCGCGGCCGATATCGCCCCGGATGTGATGCGCCGACGCGACGGTGCCGATGTGCACACCCGCCACGAATCGCAGTTGCTCACCACCGCAGCAGTACTCGACGCCGAAGCGCGCATCGTCGCCCTCGCCGGACGCACCGACGGTATTGCGATCGACGACAAGCACGTCGAGATTGCGTTGCTCGAATCCGCAGCGAACGGTCTCGACCTCAACGCCGGGCAGCGGTCGCTGGTGCGCGCGATGGCGACCTCGGGAGCGAAAGTGCAACTCGCACTCGCGCCCGCAGGCACCGGCAAGACCGCGTCGATGAAAGCGTTGACGACCGCGTGGCAGAACGCCGCCGGCCGTGTCGTCGGGTTCGCGCCGACCGCTGCCGCCGCCGCAGTCTTGCGTCAAGATATCTTGACGACTACCGACACGTTGGCGAAGTTCGTCGACATCACCCAACGCTTACGCGAGGGCCGGTCGGTGAAAGTTCCGCAGTGGTACACCGACATCGGCGAGGACACTCTCGTCATCGTCGACGAAGCGGGCATGACCGGCACCCTCGATCTCGACGAAGCAATCACTGCACTTGTCGAGCGCGGTGCAACGGTGCGGTTGATCGGTGATGATCAACAGCTGGCCTCCGTCGCCTCCGGTGGCGTGCTCCGCGATATCCACGACCGCATCGGTGCGTTGTCGCTCTCGCAGGTCGTCCGGTTCCGAGACCCGGCCGAAGGTGCCGCATCGCTCGCGTTGCGTGACGGCGACGAAGCCGCGATCGGGTTCTACATCGACCACGGACGGGTCCACGTCGGGTCGATTGCGACGGTCACCGACGACGCCTACACCGCGTGGGCGGCCGATCATGCGGCCGGCAAGGACGCGCTCATGCTCGCCCCGACCCGCGAGCTCGTCGCCGAACTCAACACCCGCGCCCGCTCCGACCGCCTCGCCGCCACCGACACGCGTGTCGGCCGGGAGGCTGTCCTCGCCGACGGGCTCGTGGCCAGCGCCGGGGACACCGTCCGCACCCGCTCGAACGACCGCCGCAACCCGCTCTCGCAGACCGACTGGGTCCGCAACGGTGACCGCTGGATCGTCGAGAAGGTCGGCCGGGACGGCTCGCTGCGGGTTCGGCATATCGAACTCGGACGCACCGTCACCCTCGACGCCGACTACGTCCAGAGCGCCACCGAACTCGGCTACGCCGGAACCGTGCACTCCGCGCAGGGCTCGACCGCCGACACCTGCCACGTCGTGGCCACCGGCGACGAAACCCGCCAGCTCGCCTACGTCGGACTCACCCGCGGCAAGCAAGCCAACCACCTGTACTTGGCGACCGCGTCGGACGGCGACATGCACACCGCGATGACCGAACGTGGAATGCTTCCCCCGACCGCGGTCGACGACCTCCGCGAGATTCTGCGGCGCGACGGCGCACAGGTCTCGGCGCACTCCACTCTCGCCGAAGCCGACGATCCGCACCTCAATCTCTCGCCGGCTGCGCGGGCCTACGACTACTCGGTGGCTACCGGCTCCGAAGTGCACCTCGGCCCGGAGGTGATGGCCGCGATCGACGTCGCCGCCGAAGAAGAGGCACCGGGTCTGACCGACGAGCCCGCATGGCCGACCCTGCGCGGACACCTGGCGATCCTCGGTGCACACGGCCGCGATCCCGTCGAGGCCCTGCGCAGTGCTGTCCGTTCGCGCGAACTCGATACCGCCCTCGACCGGGCCGCAGTTCTCGACTGGCGTCTGGACCCGAGCGGCAAGCATTCCTCCGCCTCCGGGCCGCTGCCATGGCTACCTGCCATCCCGACAGCGGTACACGATCTGCCCGAGTGGGGTGCCTACCTCGACGCCCGCGAGGAACTGGTGACGGCGCACTGCGCACGCATCGCCGTCGACGTCGCCACGTGGACACCGACGACTGCACCGGTGTGGGCGCGCCCGCTGCTCACCGACGAACCCGACCTCGAACTGCTCACCGATCTCGCGGTGTTCCGCGCCGCACACGACGTCGACCCGGCCGATCGGCGTCCGACCGGACCCGAGCAGCTCGCCGCCGCATCGGTGAAAGCGCAACGCAGCCTCGACCGCCGCGCCGCCGAAATGATCGACACCGGAAACGATGCCGTCGCCCGGTGGCGTCCGTTCGTCGACGAACTCGACACCCACATCGCCCGCGATCCGTACTTCCCGATGCTCGCCGACCGACTTTCCGCCGCCGCCCGCGCCGGAATCGAAGTCCACACCCTCGTCCGCGACTCCCTCGCCACCTCGCCGCTACCCGACGAGCTGCCCGCTGCCGCACTGTGGTGGCGACTGTCCGGTGAACTCTCCGTCGCCGCGCTCGACGCCGACACCGACGGCGCGGTCCTCGAACCCTCGTGGACGCCGGTACTGACCGAACTGCTCGGCTACACCGCCGCCGTCCGCGTGATGTCCGATGCAGCGTGGCCCTCGCTCGTGGCGACCGTCGACGACGCCGACCCGACCCTGTGGACCCCGGGACAGTTGCTGGGGACCGCGTACGAGTTCCTGCACGGCGGCATCGACCCGGTCGATCACGGTGTCACCCTGCCCGCTCACGAACTCGCGACCGCGCTGACGTGGCGGGCCGAGATGCTGGTGCGCGAGAACCACCTCGCCCGCACCTACACCCCACCCATCGCCGAACCACTCTCGATCGAGGACGAAGAAGCCGTCCCCGTCGTCGACGAGGCGGTCTCCGACACCATCGGCGGCGAGCTGCCCGACGAGTTCGTCATCCCGGCACCACTACCGACCGAGGCTGCTGCGACCGACACCGTCGTCGACGGCTCGACCCCCGCGATCCCGGTCGACGCCGACTACCTCGCCTCCCTCGATGCACTCGACGCCCCTGTCGACTACGACCAGCCGCCACCGCCGGAGTACGACAGCGACTACGACCAGCCACCACCGGAGTACGACAGCGGTTACGAGGACGAGTACACCGGGGTCGACCACGAGGCCGGCGCACCACTCGACATCGCCGCCGACACGGCCGAGGCCGCCACCCCCGACGCCGATGTGTGGGATGCGTTGCGCTCGCAGATCGAGACGATCGAGCTGCCGTACCCGACGGTCACCACCGACGAACGAGTCCGACTGCTCACCGCAGATCTCGACGACGCGAAAGCCAAATACCGGGAGCTACGTGGCCAGCTTTCCGACGGCACCAGCCCCGCACAGTTCCATGCCCGCACGATGCTCGCCGAGCTGCAGGAGCGAGCCGACCGGCAACGCCCCGCCCGCATTGCCATGCTCGACACCCGCCAGGAGTGGACCGACCGCGAGTTCGAGGCCGAAGCGCTCTGGCATCACATCGACACCGTCATCCGGCCCGCCGTGGCCGCCGACGTCGCGGCTGCCGGGGACGACGACGATGCACGCGCCCTCGCGCAGCGCGGCCTCGACTGGGAAATCTGGCGCGCCGGATTCGTCGACGACACCGCGACCGCCGCCCGCACCCGCGCACACGAAGCCGCCGCCGAATACGAGCGCGTCACCGCCGCCGACGGGGGAGAAGTCACCGCCGTCGACGTCACCACCGCACGCCTGGCGGCCGAGAGTATCGACCTCGCAACTCTCGCCGAGCTCAAGGCCGACGTCGACCGCACCGAAGCGATGCTGTGGCGGGCCGAACAGGCAGCGCAGCGTGCAGCGATGACCGACACTCTGACCTTGACGCCGCACGTGCAGCCCTCCGTTGAGGCTGTCGACGCACCAGCAGCCGACGCAGTCGAGCAGCTCGAGCAGACGGCCCCGACCGAGCTGGCAGTAGAGGACGCCACCGAGCCTGCACCCGAGCCGCAGCCGGTGCTCTCACTGGCCGATGCCACTCTGCTCGCGAAGATGGAACGAGACCCGATCAGGCTCGTACCGGACGCCGAGCTGGCCGCGTTCGTCGACCGCGCCGGACGCGACCGCACCGAACCCACCGTCGTCCCCGACACCGAGAAGTTGTACGCCCGACTCGACGAGCAAGCCGCCGCGATCGCAGCAGCCCGCGAGATCGAGACCGAACTACGCCGCGTCACCGCTCAGTACGAGGCCGCACGCACCGAACACGCGACGCTCACCGAGCAGCTGTCGACCGCGAAGAGACGTGAGCGCAAGAGCATCGAACCCGCCGTCGACGACGCACGACTACGGGAAGAACGCCTAGCCCGCCAAACCCGCGACACCCAACGTGCCGCCCGCGACGCCTCCGGCCGGGTGGGTGCGGAGACCGGCGAATGGCCTGCGATCGTTCAACGCGCGACCGATCCGGATCGGCGCTCCGCTGACCTCTCCGCCGCAACCGTGTTCGATACCGCCATCACCGAACATGCTCGCCGCCGCCGACAGAAGCTCACAGCACCCCAACGTGCAGCGATCGAGCAGCGACTACGCCGCGAAACCGACGTCACTCCTGAGGCCATCAACGACGCTCCACCAGTCGAAGGAATCACCGATCAACGACGCGACACCGAAGTTCTGCGAGATGCCGAGCGCCAGGATGCTGCACGTGCACGTTCTCTCGCCAGTGCCCCGTCAGCGTCGAATCGACAGCCAACGACGGATGCCGCCACGCGCAGACAAACCCCACAGGACATCGACCCGAATCGGGGGATCGATCTCGACCACGGCCTGTAACGAGCCTCCACGGACAGACGCGCGCTCAGTCGCTCAGTTCGGGATGTGGGGCGGGCTCGTGTAAGTACTCGATCAGCTCTTCATGGCGTTCCGATGTTCGGCCGAAAACCGGCGTGTCACGGAAGTACTCCAGACCCTTAACGATCGAGTGATCGGTTGTCTCGGGACCGAACTGGGCCAAGGCAAGCTGTGTGCGCGCCATCATGATGTCCAGTTCTCTACCCTCAGCTGTGGCGTCGTCATCGAGTTGCCGGATCGTCCGTCGTGCTACGAGCAGGCTGTCTTGGCGACCGGTGAGGAAGTCGAACCATGCTCCGGTCAGATCCCCGGCGTTCGCGGCTCCTTCGACGCTGCCGCCCATGTTGTTCCACGGCGGGATCTTGCCGAATGCCTTCTGGTGGCCCTTGATCAGCTGCCCTTCCGCAGTTTTCGCGTAGCCCTCCGTGGCATCGTCCGCGGCATCCGATTGAACGATGATGCTGTAGCCCAATCGTTCGTGGGTTTCGAACCATGCGTCGACTTCCTTCGCTTTGTTCCCTTTACCAGGGGTGCCCTTCAACCCGTTGTGATTGGCAAACCGGTCGGGGAGGTTCTTGGCCAACCCCAGGTAAAGCGCGTCGTGGGTGTCTGGGTCCCAGAAGCAGTAGATCCCGGCGGTATTCCAACCCCCGCAGAGAAACGCTCGCAGGACTTTTCGCATATCTTTGCGTTCGTCGTTGGAGTACACGTCTCTAATGATCGTTGCGAGAGCCATCCGTCGACCGTACGACGCTGCCACCCACGTGAAGGCAGAACGAGGAATCGTCCCAAATCTTGCACAGCCGGGCCGGTCCAGGCTCGTCAACGCCGGTCCGTCCAAGTGCGTGGCAACATGTGGGCATGGTGACACTTGAGCCGAGCATTGCCCTGTTTACGTGTGAAAACGCGATCAGACGTCTCATGAGCACTGTCTTCTCAGAAACGTACGGTCCCAACTGGATCGAGAAGGTAACGACCGAGAAGCAGCGCGCGAATTGGCCAGAACGAGTAGAGGCCGAAGCGAACACCCGAGAGCCTCGCGGCGTCGCCGAAACCGACGGGCCGGGGCTCACCTACGCAAACTTCTCCGACTTGTTGGCGATCGCTAAATTATTTTGGGCGGATCTATCGCCGGCCCTCAACAAGCAAGCCGACACCTTGCCGCTACTGCAGCGGTTCGAGCAACTGAGAAACTCCATCGCTCACGGACGGCTTCTGCTGACGTTCGAGCGCGAACTCCTGTCCGGCATCGCCGGTCAAATACGAAACCAGGTGACGTTGTACATGAGCAGCCAAGATCCCGTCGGAGAAATTTACCCGCGCATCGAATCTGTGGTGGACTGCTTCGGCCACACGCTCACCGGCCAGGGCGTGCCGATCGGGGAACTATTCGATAGGAAGGTGACCGAGAAGGTCCTCTTCCCAGGGGACCGGGTTCAGTTCACGGTAATCGGTTTCGACGCCCACGATCGGCCTCTCGAATGGTGGTTCACCACCCCGGCAAGCCTACGAGTGACGGGTCATTCCACGAGCGGAAAGGAAGCCGAACTCGAATGGCAGGTTGCAGAGGGCGACGTGGGCGAGGCGGTTGACATAGACATTCACATGCGCGCCCAGGGCTCTAAGTACCAGCGTTGGCACGGATTCGACCATCGGGCCTACTTCCGATACATGGTCCGTCCCCCCGTGGATTACGGCCCGGCGTAAAGGTTCTGGCGCATTCCGTGGCCGGATACGAGGCCATGTGATTGCTGATGCGGGACCGCGTTAGCTATTTTTCAGATGAGAGGACACTGTGCTGACTAGGACGTCTCGAAGCTTGTAATCGAGCGATTCGCGATACCCGGAATGATGCAGAGTCGCCTCGAACTGGGTGTCTGCTCCGAATCCGCCCGATGGACGTAGAAGCTCGGACTCGTCCATGGATTTCGGAGACTTGAAACGGGCGGTAATCCCCGCGTCGGGCTGTGCTCGTAGGTCGTAGACCTGACAATCCGTACCCACCGCATAGAATTCTGGCTCTTGGTCTCCATTCGGCGTCAGGTGCAGTGACCAGCCCTGGACGCCGATCTTCGTAATGGAGCCGTACTTATATCTGTGCTGACCGGGGGGCACGCCGAGTTTCGTCATCGCGCGGATGAACTCCTCTATGTCTGCGCGCGTGCGGCTCATAGCGTTTGCTCTCGACAATTCGTGCGAACCGTTACGGTTCTCTCCATCGCGCTTCAGATTCTGCGCCTCGTCCATGAGTCCCATGTCACGCATCATCCCACCACGCGCAACAAAGTGCCCCTACTGTTATCCAGCGGCCAAAGCTGGGGCTGATGACTCGCCGGACCGCTGGTAGGCCCGGCGAGCCAGTCACCTGTTATTCCAGTTGGGGCCCTATGTCGCGAGTGGGACCGTTTGGATCCGGAGGCGGGCGTCGCCGATCGGGGGCCGGTCGATCGGTGCCGGGTGCCCGGTGTTCGGGTGGTGCGGACAGTCCGCGCCGGGGGCGGTCCAGGTCGACCGCATCGACACTCGACGACGATGAACTGCGCTGCAACGCTTCGACTTCGGCCTGGCGCATCATCGCGCGGACGTTGTCGGCGCTGCCCATTCCGAGCTGTTCGACGTACGCCGGGGTGGGGTTGAGCATCAGCGACCACCCCGGTTGCCGTCCCTTCGCTGCTGCGCGTTCGGCACGGGCAGCGTCGCGGGCGAGGGCTTCGGGACTCGTTTCTGCCTCCTTGATCTCGCGCCGTAGCCGGGCGACTTCGTTCGAGAGATCCTTCAGCTGTAGCGCTTTCGGGAAGTCGGACAGCTCGACCAGTTCGAGGTCGTCGAGGCGTTGCTCGTCTCGATCGAGTGAGCGTTCGGCTTTCGCCAGGTCCGTGTCGACGGTGTACGCCATGTTCTCCACCCGCGTGAGCAGACCGAACGAGTGTTGGCTGCGGTCCCCGTCCCCGATCCTCGGATACAGGTCATGCGCTTCGATCACCTTCGTCGACGACCCGAGACCGGAGAACGACAGATACAGCGCACTGGCCTGGGCGGGGCGAGAGGCCTCGATCGGGAATCCGCTCATCTCCGCGATCACCATCGACTTGGTCAACCCTTCGCCCTTGAGGGCCTGGTAGGTGCCCTGCAACGCTATGGCCATCGCATTCGCGGCATCGCTGCGTTTGTCGTAGAACACCCCGCGGATGGTCATACCGGGCCACTGCTCGACCTCGCGCCGGCCTTTGAGGATCGGTGCTGCTTCGGTCAATTGGGCGACCCGCTGGCGTCCCCGCGGTACTTCACGGCGCAACCGGTCGCGGTCGCGTTCGATGGAGCGTTGCTCGGCGAAATGCGAATCCGCTTCGGACTGGAGCTCCTGGAGCTGGGAGTCGAGTTCGATCTGTTGGATGTACCGATCATCGCCGGTGGCGAGGGCCTTGGTCATGGCCGAGTTCTCGGCGAGCGAGTCGCTGTCGAGTTCGACCACGCGCCGCATCGACCGGTCCGCTTTCTTGAGCTGTTCGATGAAGTGTGCCTTGCGGTGCACGGTCTGCCACATGACGGTGTCGAAGGTCTTCTCGGCGACGTAGTTGAATACCTTGACATGGGCGTTCTGGTTGCCCTGCCGGATGATTCGGCCCTCGCGCTGTTCGAGGTCGGCCGGTCGCCACGGCACATCGACGTGGTGCAGCGCGATTGCCCGGTCCTGAATGTTGGTGCCGGTGCCCATCTTCTCGGTGGACCCGAACACCACCGATACCCGTCCGGTGCGGCACATCTCGAACAGGCGGGCCTTTTCCGACGGCTTCGGGTAGTCGTGGACGTAGGCGATCTGCGTGGGCTCCATTCCGCCGGCGAGCAATTCCTCGCGGATCCCGTCGTAGATCGACCACGACCCGTCGGCTTTCGGGGTGGATCGGTCGCAGAACACGATCTGCAACGCACCCGGTGTCGGGTGCGGTTCGCCGGAGGCATCGAGGTAGGTGTTCTCGCTCGATTCGTTGTGTACCTGCAGGATTCGTTGCGCGACGATGTGCGCGCGCGAATGCTCCGGCGGTGCCGGGTCCATGTGCGCGACCCTCGGGTCGAGGGTGGCGTTGCGGCCGTCGTTGGCGACCTTGAGGGCGTTGTCGAGATCAGGACGTTTGACGTCGGCGTGATCGGCCCGGTAGCCCAGATCGGCGATGAAGTCCTGCACCTCGAGGGCTGGAGTGAAGGTGACGTCGGTGTTGCGGCCACCGTCCTTGACCGGCAGGTTCGCCGGCACCTGATCGCGGGTGACGGCGTCGGTGTAGACGCTGGTCATACCGATGAGATCGCCGACGTTGGTGAATTCACCGACTCGGGTGATGGCCCGCAGTCTCGATCCGGACGAGTTCAGCTCGACCCGTTCGACGGTGTCGGTGAACGTCGCTCCCCAGTCGTTGATCGAGGCGACCCCGGCGTCCTCGAGGAGATCCGGACGCAGGTAGTGCTGCATCACCCACAGCTCGGCGAGGGAGTTCGCGACCGGGGTGCCGGTGGCGAACGTGGCGACACGTTCGACGTACTCCTCCGGCGGGATGCCTTTGGTGATCGCTTCCTCGCGGCGCATCGACCGCAGATAGTTCAGCTTGAGGTCCATGTCGGTGGCGCGGTGCGAGCCGTCGTTGGCGAGCTCGGTGACCCCGGACGCGCGGGCGAGGTTCTTGAACTCGTGGGCTTCGTCGACGAACAGGTAGTCGCAGCCCGACGCCTCGAACGTCAGACCGCGATCCTTTCCGGCCTGTTCGAGAGCGGTCTCGAGTTTTTCCTCGAGCTTGGCCTTCATCGCTTCGAGTCGTTTCTTGGTCTGGCGGCCTTCGACATCGCCCAGATCCGCGTCGATGGCCTGGACCTGGCCGCGGATGTACTCGGCTTTCGTGCCGGGATCGACCCCGATGGAGGAGAACGCCGACCGCGGCACGATGACCATGTCCCAGTCCTGCGAGGCGGACTGTGCGACGAGCAATCGGCGCCCTTCGGCGTCGGTGGCCGCCGATCCGGAGAGGATCCGCGCGCCGGGATACCACTGCCCGGCTTCGCGGACGACCTGGTCGATGATGTGGTTGGGTACCACGACCCACGGCTTGTCCGCCAACCCGAGGCGCTTGAGCTCCATCGCGCCCATCAAGATGGTGCCGGTCTTGCCGGCCCCGACGACGTGATCGAGCAGCACCGTCGGCTCGGAGACGATCCGGGCCGCGGCGTCGCGTTGGTACGGGTACGGCGAGTACTTCTCACCCAGTCCGGGGAAGGCCATGTGCGCACCCGAATGCACGGGCGCGACAAGGGAGTTGAACTTGTCGTTGTAGATGTCGAGGAGCTGTTCGCGGCGCACCTCGTCGGAGTGCAACGCCCACTGCCCGAACTCTTGCGAGAGCCGCCGCGCCTTCGACTGGGCGGCGCGGGTCGCGGCATCGTGAATGCCCGGTGCCCCGGCGTTCTCGCGGAACTCCTTGGAGGTGGCGATCTCGATCGGGTCGCTGTTGAGCAGGTCGGTGAGTAGTTCCTGCCACTCGTAGTCACCGGATCGCATTCCGGCGTTGCCGATACCGCGGTCCTCGGCGGGCCGGTGCTCGAAGTTGTACTTCGTCGACCACGATCCACGTTTGGGCACCAGGCCCCACTTGAGGTGCTGCTCGCCGACACCGGGGTAGGCCTCCACCGACACCGACCAGCGCCCCGATGCCCGCTCGATGGTGACCGGAACGTCTGCCGGTACCTCGAAGGTCTCGCGGACGAACTGGGTGTAGGTCTCGATCGGCACCCACGGGGCACCGAGCGCGACATCGACATCGGTCTTGCGCGGCGGGATGACCGCGGTCAAGGCGTCGACGTTGGCTTGGTAGCGGGGATCGAGCGCGGCGATCTCTTCGGCGTCGACGAGTTTGGTGCGGACGTTGCCCGACAGATACGTCGACGAGGATACCCACCGTGTCGGATCGGTCAGAGTCCGGAAAGCACGTCCTTCCATCTGGGTCTCGGCCTGCTCGACGGTGGTCCCGAGCAGCTCGGCGATCCGCCCGACGTCGAGGCGGGCTTGCTCGTCGAGGCTGATGGCCATCGCCTCGTCGACCGTCTCGGCGTGGCTGCGCAGCTCACGCGAATACAGAACGTCGGTGTGGAAGATCGCCGCCTTGCGGGCGGTCATGGTCTCCTCGTCGAAGTGCTCGAGGGAAAGCACCGCAGCGAACGTCGGATCGGTGCGCAGCGCCTTGCCGAGATGGCTCTGCAGCTTGGTGGGCTGGCGCGGATTGATCCACGCATCGTCGGACAGCCGGTCGTAGACGTCTTCGGGAATCTCCCCGGCGTACGGATCTCCGGCGACGCCTTCGTCCTTACGCCAGGTGTCAATCAGCTTCGCCAGAGCGGCGTCGTGCTGGGTTTCGCTGAGGTCCTTGGGTATCGACATCTTGAACCGGTTGATCGGACCGTAGCGGGCAACGTAGGCGTCGTACTGCTCACCCAGGATCTCCCGCAGCGCTTGCCGCTGACTGGGGTCGGTGGGGCCACGTTGCGCGTCGATCAAGGCGTGGGTGGTGTCGCGCAGCGCGAGCAGCTCGCCCCATTCGGCGACCTGCTTGGCCCCGCGAGTGTTCACCGGCTCCCAGTCGCGCGAATTCCAACCTTCGATGGTCTCCATCTGCGCGTCGTGCCGCAGCGTTCCCACCGCGAGCTCGTCCTGCGCCGGGCCGTTCCCGATCGCCAGCAATCCGCGCTCGAAGTCCTCCCGGGTGGGCCCGAGGGTGTCGCGCCACGATGCGGTGAGCCCGAGACCGTCGGTCTTCGCGACATCGACGATCGCGATGAGTCGATCCTCGACCAGGGAAGCAAGGTCGACGTCGCTGTCGGGGGCGTCGACGGACAGCGTCTCGTTGCCGTACATCCCGTGTCCGACCCGCAGCTCACCGAGCACCCATTCGGGGTGATCGGTGTAAACGGCATTGATCGGCACGCCCTTGTCCTCGCCGGCATCGTCGAGAGCGGTCGCGTTCTCGAGCTGCAAGAACCGCTCGGTCAACGGTGCAGGCTTCACCCCGTCGGCGCGGCGACGCAACACGAGAATGTCGGTGACGACCTCCGTCCCGGCGACGCGCCGGAATGCGTTGGACGGCAATCTCACTGCGCCGACGAGGTCGCCGAGGGCGGCGATGTCGCGGCGGGCTCGCTGGTTCTGGGCGTCGAGGGTGTAGCGGGAGGTCAGGACGGTGACGTACCCGCCGGGTGCGGTCATCGCCAACGATTTGACGATGAAGTGGTTGTGGATCGAGTGCTTGGCCTGGTTGTGGACCGGGTCGTAGAGCCGGTAGTCCCCGAACGGGACGTTGCCGATCGCCGCGGTGAACGATGACGCCGGTGCGGTGGTCTTCTCGAATCCTTCGGCGCGGATCTGCGCCGACGGATTCAACGCCGCGGCGATCGCGGCAGTGGTGGCGTCGAGCTCCACCCCGACCATCTGCGCGGAGCTGGGGGCGTGAGCGATGAATGTTCCCGACCCGCAACCCGGTTCGAGAACCCGGCCGCCGGTGAACCCGGCCCGCATCGTTGCCTTCCACATCGCCGCGGCAATAGCGGGGTCGGTGTAGTGAGCGTTGAGAATGGTCCGCTGCGCCTGCGCCCAGGCGGTGTCGTCGAGTAGCGCGCGGACCTGCCCGCGTTCAGTAGTCCAATCGTCGCGGCGCGGGTCGAACACCTGCGGCGTTGCACCCCAACTCGACCACCGGGCCAACACTGCTTGCTCGTCGGCTGTGGCGTAGCGATCCTGCGCGGTCACCGCCGCCAGCACCCGCAGGGCCTCGATGTTCGCTGCCACACGGGCTTTCGCTCCAGAGGGCACCAGGATGTCGGTGCCGGGCCGGAAGTCTACGGGCTCGACATTCCACAGACGTTCGGCGACCGTCTGAGTATCGACCACCATCCCTTCAGTGGTGTCCGGGACTGCGATCTCCGGGGAGACGGGGACAGTCTCGGATACCGGCGCAGTCGTCTCCGGCATCGGTTGGGCTGTGGGGGAGTCGATCCCGACGCTGGGTGGGGGAGTGCTCTGCGCGGGGAGGAGTTGGTCGACGCGGCGACCGTCGACGGCGATCAGGTGCCGACTCTGGTTGCCGTAGCTCACCGCTGCAGCGTGATCGTCGGGCCCGAGGGTCTTCTGATTCTCTTCCGGAATCAGCGACACATCGCCCGCGCGCCGCAGCTCCATCAGTGCGCCGGTGACCTGGTCGGCGGTCAGCGTCCCGTCGAGGTCGGCGCGGATCCGCGCCAGCCGCACATATGCCTCGTCCTCACGTGCCAGCCGGCCGTAGGCATCGCGCACCAGCTCCGTCGGCGACGGAGCTGGCACCGGCGGCAGTGCCGGGACGTCGACGGCGACGTCCGGGGCGACCTCCGGTGCGGGCTGGAGCTCGCGCGCCTGCCGGGATGCGGCGTCGGCGGCGAGGATCTCGGGATCGACCGGTGCCGGGAGTGGTGTGCCGCCGATCTCGGTGCCGGCCGGGTCGATCGGTGCGGCCCCGTCGGCGTCGAACGAGAACAGATCCAGTTGGGCGTCGGATTCGCTGCGGCGGGTTACTTTCCGGTTGCCGCGTGCTCGGCCACTCTCTCGTCGAGCTGGCTGGTGAACGATGGATACAGCGGGTGGCTCTGCGATGTCGGGTAGGGCTCGTTGTCCTCGATCCTCGCCGCTATCAGATGCGCTGCGTAGTAGAGGAACTGCACCGGTCGGCCCTTCCACAGTTGATCGGTCAGCCGGTCCGCTTCCTTGTCCGGGTCCGCGCAGTTGAGCGGGTTGCGCCACCGCTCCGGATCGCTCTTGTGGACCTGAATCCGCGCCTGATCCCGTTCCGCTTCCGCTTCCGGGCTCTCCTGGTCCGGTGGGTAGGCCTCCATCTCCGGCGGGAGCTGGCCGTAGATCTCCTCGTTGATCACGAAGTCCGTCGCCTGCGCCCACGCCTGGTTGATCATCCCGACCTTCTCCATGTACGGGGGCGGCTGGCCGTTGTCCCGCATGTAGCGTTGCAGCACTTGCTGTTCCATGACGATCTTCATGTTGTCGATCCGCTCCGCGATCCGCTCGCTCTCGGTCTCGAGGAACGCCTGCTGATCGGTCGGGCTCAGCTCCTGCGGCAGCCCCTGGTGCTCCAAGTAGAGCTTCATTATGTCCTGCGTTATCGGGTCGATCATGGGTGTCACTGTCCTCTGTCTCGGCGAACAAATCGAGTTGGAAATCGTCGGAATCTTTGGCCACGGTGTGCGCTCCTGAAGTCGGGCGAGACGTCTGTGCGACCCGCACTGCCCGGGACCGGGCAGGGATCGTTAACGTCGTCGTCGGCCGGAGACGCACTCTCCGGCTGCATCGGACCTGGTGGGTCTAGCCGGACCCACCAGGTCCCTTCGGTCGATCGAATCGGTAGTTGTGTCAGGCTCCACCCGAATCGTCAAGATATGGTGACGATTCGGGTGGAGCATCAGTCGAGCCCGTCGAACCAGCCCGCTGGGGGCAGAGTCAACGTTCGCCGTAGCGGCGGGGTCGTGACGTGCTTGTCTCTGCTGCACAGATACATCGGGCCACCGTCCGGATCGAGCAGTACGCGCAGCATCGGGTCGGCATCGTGAATCCACCAGGCACTCGGAGCCCCGAGATTCTCGCTCGCCTCTGCGCCCTCCCACGCCAGCCACAGATCACGCAGGCGTCGCACCACTTCGTCGTGTCGCCACCACTCGGGACAGAACACCCGGCCGCTCTTACCGGCGGTGCCGCTGAGCTTGCGGGTGATCAGAGTCGCGAACCAGGTGTCGAACCAGTCGAACATCGACTCGTACTGCCGCTCCGGTGCCGGCGGCTCCTCGTCCGGGCCGCCCTCCGCGGGGCCGCCCTCTGCCGGGTCGAAGTCGTCGAATGCGGTCACAGGCTCCGCCGGGTCGAGGTCGTCGAATGCGGTCACAGGAACGGCTCCTCGTCGATCTCGGTGACCTCGTCGAGGTCGACTGCATCCTCGTCGAGGAGAATCTGTGCCTTCTCAGGGATTCCGTATCGCTCGCCAGAGGCGGTGATGGCGTCGGCGTTCGGGCCGTCGGACCAGTACAGCTTTTTCATCAGCACCGGCCGGTTACCCGAAATCTGCACCAAGGCTCGGGTTTTCGGGATCGCGGCAAGGTCGTCGACGGTCATGATCGGTTCCTTCGACCAGGACTGCGACTTCGAGGTCGAGCCGCTGTCGAACATGCCGCCGCCCCGTGAGGCCGACCAGCGTTCGACGTCGTGATCACCGACGAGCGCGGACAAATCCGACAGGGTGGTCTTGTCCTTGATTCCGCCGCCGTACCAGAGGAAATTCGCGGCATCCTGGAGTTGCTTGACCCCGTCCTGGCCCCACACCTTCTGGGCCTGGGAGAGGTTCTGCACGATCGTCATCAGGCAGATCCCCTGCGAGCCGAGGTGGGAGTACCAGGCGGGGAGCTCGGGGAGACGGCAGACGTTCGCGGCTTCGTCGAGGATGCACAGCATCGGCACCGGCATCCGTCCGCGCGGGCTGCGGCGAGCGGTGCGCTGAGCGGCGTCGATGATCGACCCGATCAACGCCGTGGTCAGCGCCGACGACGAGTCCGGCCCTTCCTTCGACAAGGCGTAGAGCGTGTCGGTGCTGGTTACGAACTTCTCGATCACGAACTCGCGCATCGAATGCGGGTATCGCACGCCCCTACCGATGTCGGTGTCGCGGACCGCGCCGAGCGAGACGTCCACACGCTCGGGTGGGAGCACGCTCATCACGTAGGTCTGTTCCTCGAGCAGACCGATGAACCGGCGAGCCATGTCGTACAGGCCATCTCGTTGGCGCGGGTTGAGTCCGCGCACCGATTGCAGCCGCATCGCGACGATCTGGTGGTTGTGTTCCTCGAGGATCTTCTGGGGGAGTTCGTTCTCCTCGTCGGAGAGCCACCCGTAGACGTGCAGCAGATCGCCGCCCGCACACGATGCCGCCAGCATCATCTGCGCGAGCAGTTCCTGTGCACCCCCGTCGAAGTACGCATCGACGCGAGCCGAATCGTCCTTCGATGCGGCCGCGAAGTAGGAGGCGAGCTTGCGGGCCGCGACGATGGAGGTAACTCCGCGCAGCGGATTCCACCAGAACCCGTCACCGCCGGTGCGGGGGCCTTCGGCGATCCCCTGCAGGTCGTAGCGCCACACCGTGCCGAGCTCCTCGCGAACGCCGCGGGTGAGGTCGTGGCCGTCACGTTTGTTGGAGGTGAACATTGCCGCGCCCGGTGCGGTGCACAGGGCGTCGATCGCCATCGCGGCCGTTTTACCCATGCGAGGTCCGGCCAGGGCGAACATCATGTCCTCCCAGGACATGTACACCTTCTGGTTGCCTTGGACCGTGCGGCCGACGATGACTCCGATGTCGGCGTCGTCGAGGGTGTCGCGGTCGGCCAGATCCGAACGCAGCGATTTCGCGCGATCACGGGCCTGCTTGCCCGTCACCCCGGTCAGCTTCGATGTCGACCCCATCAGACGGGCCTTGGCGTCGACGTCGTTCTTGCCGCCGCGTGACGCCCGAGCGGCCGTAGCGACGCCGGCGAGACCGGAGCCGATGATCACCGCCATCACGAAGATCACTGTCGACACCGTCGGCCACGTCAGCTTCCCGCCGGCCACGGAGAACAGTGCCTGAAACGGGTTCCCGGGGATCGACTCACCGGTGTCGGTGAACGCGTGCCCGAGCCGGAGCGATCCGTATCCGAGGGCGATCAGCACGATCACCAGCGATATCGCGATTAACGGGACCATTGACGACTGTGTGCCGGCCCCCTTGGCGGTCGGCCTTTTGGTCACCATGTGTCCACACCACCTTCGACAACTGTGTCGACGCCGCGGTCGATCTCGATGACCTGCGCGACCCGATCGGTGATGTCGACGACCGAACCCGACGACTGTTCCTGGCGCGGTGTCTCCCGCAGAAGGTCGACCAGTCTCAGGGGTTCGACGTCGGCCGAGGTGGAGGACACATCGAGTGTGTGCTCGGCAATATCGTCGAAGTCGAGGCCGTCGAGGTCGGCCGGTAGCTCCAGGACGTCCAGTGACAGACCCGGACGAAGTACGGCGTCATCGACACCGTTGTCGACAAGCCGCTGCCGCCACGCATCCTCGTGGACTGCCGTGCGATCGGCCGTGGCATCGGCCCAGTCCTGTTGGACGGGGTCGGTGAAGGTCTGGCCGGCGATCAGCTCGTGCGCGACACCGGTCGCGGCGAGATACGCCGCCGCCCGCACAAGTGAGACGTCGGTATCGAGTAGACCGAACGCGCGACTGTCGCTGCGCGGCTCGTAGGAGTGCGAGCGCGCGCGATTTTCCTCGCGGCGGGTGTGCGCCCGGTCGGGCAGGCTGCGGCGTCGAGCGGCCGCCAGAGCTGCACGGCGACCGCGTTCGTAGGCGGCGGCAGCGATCTGTGAGCGGCGCTGCAACTCGGCGGTCGAGACAGTGCCGGTGGTCATCGACGGTCACCGCCGCCGGCATGGAACTGGATTGTAAATGAGCTCGTGGAGAGCGAGCGCGAATTAGACATGGAGGGCCTTCACTGGGAGCGTCGGCCAGCCCACAGCACGAAGACACCGATACCCGAAGGCGGTGCGGTGCAGCGCTGTTGCTGGATGGACGCTCGACCGTGACCCTCATCGACGGTCGAACAGCTTCACCATAACGCATGACGCGGGTCTCTGGCAGCCTCCGTCTGGCTCGGGGAGCGTCAATAGGGCTCTTCCCAGATGACGGTGTAGGTCGGCCGGGCGCGTCGGTCCGCAGATAGACGTCGAGGTCTCCCGACGATGGAGGTTCCTACGCCATCCATCCGAAAGACCTCGACGTGTCCGACGCTACCCCGCCGGCCGGCTTCGGCCGCCCTG